>JACFNR010000001.1:186217-200161 GCA_019454765.1 Trueperaceae bacterium
GAGCGGCGGCGCCGTGAGCGGCGGCGCCGCGGGTGGGCGCCCCCTGTTGGGCGACGGCCTCGCCCTGACCGGGGCGGCCGCCGCCGGCGCCTACTTGCTGCTCGGCCGGCACGCGCAGGCGCACGGGCTCGGCCTGCAGGCGTACGCCGGCTCCGCCTACGCCGTCGCCGCGCTCGTGCTGGCCCCGTTGCCGCTGGTCGTCGGGGCGCCCTACCTCGGCTACCCGAGCGCCACGTACCTCGCCGTGATCGCGCTGGCGCTGGTGCCGCAGCTCGTCGGTCACACGGGCATCAACTACGCGGCCAAGCACCTCGACACCACCCTCGTCGCGTCGGCGCTGCTCCTCGAGCCCATCGGCGCGGGGCTGCTGGCGCTGCTCCTCTTCCGCGAGCAGCCCGCCCCGCTCACGGTCGTCGGCGCCGCCGTCCTCCTGGTCGGGGTGGCGGTGACGTCGCGGGCGCAGGCGCAGCGCCGGCCGCGGGCGCGGGAGGCGCGGGCCGCCGGGCGCTAGGTTCTTGGACCCCGTGCAATTCGCCGCTTTTCCTGCTACCATGTGAGGCGTGCTTGGGTATGTGAAACTCCACGAGCCACACAGACCCGAAGACAGAGCCCCCTAGACCCGCCCACCGCACGCCGCTCCGGCCACCGACCGGAGCGCGTCGGCCGTTGGGCCCGGTTCGGGGTCCAGCCTGATCGAGCGCCTCGCTTACGCCTTGTAGTAGCCGCGCTTTTGGAGCCGCGCCCGCGGGCGCGCCACGAAAGGAGCCAGTTGCTTTGAAAGACCAGGGGAAGACGTTCAAGATGGGTGACCAGGTCGTGCTACCACCTTACGGCGTGGGTGTCGTCGCGGGCACCACGGAGCGCACGGTAGCCGGAGCGAACCAGAAGTACTACCAGGTCGAGTTCCCCAACGGAACGTCTCGCGCTTACGTGCCGGTCGCCGCTCCTCAGGGCGCCGGCCTGCGCGCCGCCCTGACCAAGGACGAGGTCCAGAGCGTGCTGGAGCGGCTCCAGAACGGTCGCATCACGCTCCCGAAGCAGTGGGCCGCACGTCACCGCAAGGTCACCGACCTCCTCACCACGGGCGACCCGTACCAGATCGCCACGCTGGCGAGCGAGCTGCGCCGCTGGGACCTCGAGCGCGGACTCCCGGACCTCGACCGGCAGGCCTACCGGCGCGCCCTGCGCCTCCTCGCGGGCGAGATCAGCGCCGTGCTCGGCATCAGCCAGCAGGAGGCGCGCGTCCTGATGGACGCGGGTGAGGAAGACGAACTCAACTGACGCCGGCCACGGACCGCCGGTCGGAACGCCGCGCCCTCAGGCGCGGCGTTCCGCTTGGGAGCGACCCAGCCAGCGCAGGGCGATGGCGAAGGCGGCGTAATCGTCTATCGGTCCGGGCGGGCTGAGCAGCCCGCGCGGCACTAGCCGCGCCAGGCCTCGCGGCGGGTGCGCGGCGAAGTAGAGGTCGCGACCCTCGAGGCTGGTGCCCCGCTCACCCACCAGCTCCGCCGTGACGCCGCGTGCCGCCAGCGCCGCCAGCACCTCCCGGCTGCCGGTGCCGTCACCGACCAGGACCGTGGCGGCCTCCGGCAACTCCAGCTCGGCGAGCGCGGCGGGCTCTATCACGAGCCCGCGCTCGAGCTCCCCGGCCGGCGTCACGTACGCCACGCCCAGGTTCCTGCCGGGGTCCAGTGCCACGATCATCGTGAGCCAGCGTAGCAGAGGCCCCGGGCCCCTCCCGAGAGAACAGAAGCTCGCGCCCACCTAGGTGGGCGCGAGCGAAGCGCCGGTCCGGGCGCCCGACTCCTGCTAGTCGCGCGCCTCCGCCTCGACCGGCGCGGCGGGCGCGGCGGGCCTTGGAGCGCCGACCGGCTGGTCGGCCGCGTGCGCGGGGGCGCTCGCGAGCTTCTCCAGCGACCGCTCGTCGGCGACGCGGGTGCGCCTGATCGCGGCCAGGCCGGTGCCGGCCGGGACCAGCCGGCCGAGGATGACGTTCTCCTTCATGCCGACGAGGTCGTCGGCCTTGCCGGCCAACGCCGCCTCCGTGAGGACGTGGGTGGTGTGCTGGAACGACGCCGCCGACAGCCAGCTCTTGGTCGAGAGCGACGCCTTGGTGATGCCGAGCAGCAGCGGCTTCCAGGAGGCCGGGGTCTTCCCCTCCTCGAGCAGGGCGTCGTTTACGCTCTGCACGTCGAAGTGCTCGACGGTCTGGCCCTCCAAGAACTTGCTGTCGCCCGGATCGTCGACCTCGACGTACTTGAGCATCTGGCGGACGATGACCTCGATGTGCTTGTCGTGCACGCTCACACCCTGGCCGCGGTAGACCTTCTGGATCTCGTCGACCAGGTAGGCCTGCACCGCGTCGGGGCCGCGCGACTCGAGCAGGTCGTGCGGGTTGATGCTGCCGCGCGTGAGGGGCTGACCGGCCTCGACCTTGTCGCCGGTGTTGACCAGCACGCGCAGGTTGCGGTCCACGCGGTAGGCGCGGCTGAACTCGCCGTCCTCGCTCGTGACGACGATGCGGAGGCGCTCCTTGTCCTCGTCGTCCTGCAACTCGACGACGCCGTCGAGCTCGGCGATCACGGCCTTGAGCTTCGGCTTGCGCGCCTCCACCAGCTCGATGACGCGCGGCAGGCCCTGCGTGATGTCGCCGCCCGAGGCGATGCCGCCCGTGTGGAACGTGCGCATGGTGAGCTGCGTGCCCGGCTCGCCGATCGACTCGGCGGCGATGACGCCGACCGCCTCGCCGAGGCTGACCTCGCGCATCATGGAGAGGTCGAGGCCGTAGCACTTGCGGCACACCCCGGCCCGCGTCTGGCAGGTCAGGGGGCTCCTTATCGCCACGGTGCGAAGCTCGGGCATGCGCGCCATCGCCTTCACGATGACGTCCACGTCCTCCTTGTAGAGGAGCGTGCCGGCGGCGAGCGTGACGTCGCCCAGGTCGAGGTCCAGCGCCAGGCGCCGCCCGTAGAGGCTCATCTCGATCTGGCCCTTGGGGCGGGCGCGCTCGCCCTCGTAGAGTTGCGCCGTCTCGAAGTCCGCGGTGCCGCAGTCGTCCTCGCGGACGACGACCTCGTGCGCCACATCGACCAGCTTGCGGGTCAGGTAGCCGGAGTCGGCGGTGCGGAGCGCCGTGTCGGCGCCGCCCTTGCGTGCCCCGTGGGTCGAGATGAAGTACTCGAGCACGTCGAGGCCCTCGCGGAAGTTGGCGCGGATGGGCAGCTCGATCGTCTCGCCCGACGGGTTGGCCATGAGCCCGCGCATGCCGGCCAGCTGGCGGATCTGCTGCGGGTTGCCACGCGCGCCCGACTGCGCCATGACGAAGAGGGGGTTGAACGGCATGTTCTCCTTGAAGTGGTCGAACACGGCGTCCTTGACCTTCTCGGTCGTGTCGTTCCAGAGCTTCACAACCTGCTGGTAGCGCTCCGAGTCGGTCACGAAGCCGCGCTGGTAGGCGGAGTTGATCTTGGCCAGCTTCTCCTCCGCCTCGGCCAGCAGCACCTTCTTCTGGGGCGGGATGGCCACGTCGTCGATGCCGATGGTGATGCCGGAGGTGGTGGAGAGCTCGAAGCCGTACTGCTTCAGGCCGTCGAGGAGCGCGGCGGTGCGCTCCACCCCGAGGCGCTTGTAGGTCTCGACGACGAGGTCGCGGAGCGCCCCACGCTCGTAGACGGTGTCGTAGCGGAGCAGGTCGCGCGGCACCTCGCCGCCCGCCTCGAGGGTCTCCTTGACCATCCTTGCGAAGAGGAGCCTGCCCGGGCTCGTCTCGATGACCTCGCCGTCGACGCGCGTGGTGACCACGTCCTGCATGTCGATGCGGTGCTCGGCCACGGCCAGGAGCGCCTCGTCGACGTTGCCGAAGCGGTAGATGATGCGCCCGACCGAGGTGTCGACCCCGCCCACCTTGATGGCGGAGTTGAGGTCGACCTCGCCCCTCTCGAAGGCGGCCGTGGCGGCGCCCTCGTCGGGGAACTCCATGCCGATGCCGCGGTGGCCAGTGTGAAGCTGCGTGAGGACGTACAGGCCGAGGATGATGTCGCGCGTGGCCTGCACGTTGGGGTTGCCGTGCGCCGGGCTCAGGAGGTTGTGGCTCGAGAGCATCTGCAGGCGCGCCTCGGACTGCGCGTAGACCGACAGCGGGACGTGGATGGCCATCTGGTCGCCGTCGAAGTCGGCGTTGAACGCCTCGCACACGAGCGGGTGCAGCTGGATGGCCTGCCCCTCGACGAGCACCGGCTCGAACGCCTGGATGCCCAAGCGGTGGAGCGTGGGGGCGCGGTTGAGGAGCACGACGCGGTCCTTGATGACCTCTTCCAGCGCGTCCCAGACCTCGTCGCGGGCGTCGCGGTAGCGCTCGAGCATCTTGCGGGCGCTCTTGATGTTGGAGACGACGCCGCGCTCCTCGAGCTTCTTGAAGAGGAACGGCTTGAAGAGCTCCAAAGCCATGCGCTTGGGCACGCCGCACTGGTGCAGCTGCAGCTGCGGCCCGACGACGATGACGGAGCGGCCCGAGTAGTCGACGCGCTTGCCGAGCAGGTTCTGGCGGAAGCGTCCCTGCTTCCCGCCCAGCAGGTCGGTGAGGGAACGGAGGGGCCGGTCGGAACCGGGGTGCACCACGGCGGAGCCGCGGCGCCCGTTGTCGATCAGGGCGTCGACCGCCTCCTGCAGCATGCGCTTCTCGTTGCGCACGATCATCTCGGGCGCGCCCTGCTGCATGAGCTTCTTGAGGCGGTTGTTGCGGTTGATCAGGCGGCGGTAGAGGTCGTTCAGGTCGGACGTGGCGAAGCGGCCGCCCTCGACCTGCACCATGGGGCGCAGGCTCGGCGGCATGATCGGCACGGCGTCCAGGATCATCCAGGCCGGTTTGTTCTCGTTCTCGCCCGTGCCCGACTGCAGGAAGGCGCGGGTGATCTCGAGGCGCTTGCGGGCCTTGGCGCGCTTGTGGCGGCTCTGGGAGGTCATCTCCTCCTCGAGTTCCGCCTCGAGCACCTTGAGGTCGATGGACTCGAGCAGCTCCTTGATGGCCTCGGCGCCCATCTTGGCCTCGAAGTCGTAGCTCTCGATGACGCGCACCTGGCGCCTGACGAGGTCGATCTCGACGCGCCCCTCGATGTCGGACTTGATGCGGCCGCCATCGGCGAGGTCGTCGCCGCGCCGGACGCGGTCGCCGTTCACGACGATCGGCTCGTCGTCATAGGCGTAGACGCGAGCGCGCGACACGATGATGCTGGCGGGGTGCGACAGGCGCACCGTGCCGGCCGCGGCGGCCGTGATCTCCTGAGCCGCGTCGATGGCGCCCACGACCTTCTCGCCGGGGCGGACGGTGGCCCCGTCGCCGACGAGCACGTGCATGGTGGGGTTCGTCTCGTGGGTCTCGGAGCGCTCCCACTCGACCTTGAGCGTCACGGTGACGTTGGTGCCCTTCGCCTTACTGGTGCGCAGCGTCGCCGTCGCGCCCTGCGGCAGCGTGAGGCCGGCGCCGGCAGAGGCGCGGGCCAGCTCGGTGCCGGCCTCGACGAACTCACCGCCCGCCACGAGCGGCTCCATGCCTGCCGGCAGCAGGTAGGAGGCGAGCACCTCCTCGGTGTCGACGTCGTGCACCGAGAGGATGCCGCCGTCCTGACCGATGGGGAGCAGCTCGACGACGCCCTCGGCCTCGCTGACGACGACGACGTCGCCGCCGAGCTCGGCGATGGGCTGGCCGCCCTTGTAGGCCTCCTCCTCGATCCAGTCCTTCTTGGCGACGACGAGGCGGGCGTCGCGCGCCTCGTGGTAGTCGAGGGTGATGCGCCGCGGGAAGCGGTACTGCGCGATGCCGGCGATCTTGGCCTTCACGCCCTTGGCGAGCTGCTGGCCGGGCTCCACGATCTCGCCGTCGCGCACGACGGCGTCCTCGCCGCCGGAGACGGTGTACGTCTCCTGCTGACCGTAGCGGAGCTGCCGGTACTCGTCGTCGGAGAGGAGGTCGCCGCGCCTGAGCGGGCGGCCGTCCGGCATGCGCGCCTCGGCGGGATCGGTGACGATGTACTTGGCGAAGTACAGCACCTGCTCGAGCTCGGCAGTCGACAGGTTGAGCAGGCCGCCGATCTTGTTGGGGATGTCCTTCACGTACCAGATGTGCGCGCACGGCGTGGCCAGCTCGATGTGCCCCATGCGGTAGCGCCGCACGGTGGCGCGCGTCACCTCGACCCCACACCGCTCGCAGGTCTTGCCGGCGAAGCGCTGACCGCGGTACTTGCCGCAGGAGCACTCCCAATCCTTCTCGGGTCCGAACACGCGCTCGTCGAACAGGCCGTCGCGCTCCGGCTTGAGCGTGCGGTAGTTGATGGTCTCGGGCTTGGTGATCTCGCCGTAGCTCCACTCGCGGATGCGCTTCGGCGAGGCGATCTGGATCCTCACCTGCGTGAACTCGCGGGGTTGCTCCTTCACCCTGGGCCCTTGGAAGTTGTTGAACCTCGTGGCGTCGCTCACCAGTGCCGTCCCGTCTCGTCGAAGATGCTCACGGGCTTGTCGTCCGCGTCCAGCACCGTCACGTCAAGCCCCAAGGAGTGGAGTTCCTTCACCAACACCTTGAAGGATTCGGGGATCGTCGGCTCGAGGACGTCGTTCCCCTTGACGATCGCCTCGTAGGCGGCGTTGCGGCCGTCGATGTCGTCCGACTTGATGGTCAGCATCTCCTGCAGCGTGTACGCCGCGCCGTGCGCCTTGAGCGCCCAGACCTCCATCTCGCCCAGGCGCTGGCCCCCGAACTGGGCCTTGCCTCCCAGCGGTTGCTGCGTGATGAGCGAGTAGGGACCGGTGGAGCGCGCGTGCATCTTGTCCTCGACCATGTGGTAGAGCTTCATGATGTACATGATCCCGACCACGATGGGCGCGTCGATCGCCTCGCCCGTGCGGCCGTCGAACAGCACCGTCTTGCCTGCTCGCGCCAGCGCCGAGTGCGCCTGTGCCGGCGTGAGGTCGCGGTCGACGATCCCCAGCTTGGCGGACCGGCGGTAGACCTCGAGTTCGCGCTGGTCGGGCTCGAAGCCGGCGGCGTCGTTCTCCGCCTGCTCCACCCTGGCCGACTCCTCGAGCAGGTCCTTGATCTCGCTCTCGCGCGCGCCGTCGAAGACGGGCGTCACGTAAGACACGCCGTGCTTGAGCGCCGCCAGGCCGAGGTGGGTCTCGAGGATCTGGCCGAGGTTCATGCGCGACGGCACGCCGAGCGGGTTGAACACCATGTCGACGGGCGTGCCGTCGGCGAGGTAGGGCATGTCCTCGGGCGCCAGGATCTTGGCGACCACGCCCTTGTTGCCGTGGCGGTTGGCGAGCTTGTCGCCCTCGATCAGGCGCCGCTTCTGCGCCACGTAGACGCGCACCATCTCCTGCACGCCGGGTTTCAGCTCGACGCCGTGGTCGCCCTTGCGGAAGCGCACGGTGCGCAGCACGATGCCGCCGTCGCCGGGCGGCACCTTGAGGGAGGTGTCCTTGACCTCCTTGGCCTTCTCCCCGAAGATCGAGCGCAACAGGCGCTCCTCGGGGGTGGGGTCCTTCTCGCCCTTGAAGCTCGTGTGTCCCACGAGGATGTCGCCCTGGCGCACCTCCGCGCCGATGCGCACCACGCCGTCCTCGTCGAGGTCGCGCAGCGCGGCCTCGGAGAGGCCGGGGATGTCGCGGGTGATCTTCTCAGGTCCCAGCTTCGTGTCGCGCGCCTCCTTCTCGAACTTCTCGATGTGGACGCTCGTGAAGGCGTCGGAGCGCACCAGGTTCTCGGACAGGACGATGGCGTCCTCGAAGTTGTAGCCGTCGAACGGCATGAGGGCGATGAGGACGTTCTGGCCGAGCGCCAGGCGCCCCACCTCGGAGGCGGGCCCGTCGGCGATGGCCTGACCCTTGTGCACCTGGTCGCCGAGGCTGACGACGGGGCGCTGATTGAGGTTGGTGTTCTGGTTGGAGCGCTGGAAGCGGGTCAGCAGGTACTCCTGCTCGATGCCGCGCGCGTTCTCGATGACGATCCGGTTGGCGTCGACGTAGGTGACGGTGCCCGCCTCGTCGGCGAGCACGACCGTGCCGGAGTCCCGCGAGACGCGCTCCTCCACGCCGGTGCCCACGAAGGGGGCCTGGGCGCGGATGAGCGGCACGGCCTGGGACTGCATGTTGGAGCCCATGAGGGCGCGGTTGGCGTCGTCGTGCTCGAGGAACGGGATCAGGGACGTCGGGACGGAGATGATCTGCTTGGGCGACACGTCCATGAAGTCGACCTGATCGGCCGACAGGAAGACGGCGTCGCCGAGCTTGCGCGCCACGATGGTCTCCGTGGCGAAGGTGCCGTCGTCGTTCAGCGGCGTGTTCGCCTGGGCGATGAGGTACTTGTCTTCGTCGTGGGCGTCGATGTAGACGACGTCGTCGGTGACGCGGCCAGCGACGACGCGCCGGTAGGGCGCCTCGATGAAGCCGAGGTCGTTCACGCGGGCGAAGCTCGCGAGCGACGTGATCAGGCCGATGTTGGCGCCTTCCGGCGTCTCGATCGGGCAGATGCGGCCGTAGTGCGTGCGGTGCACGTCGCGGACGTCGAAGCCGGCGCGCTCGCGCGTGAGGCCGCCCGGTCCGAGCGCGGAGATGCGCCGCTTGTGGCGCAGCTCGGAGAGCGGGTTGACCTGGTCCTTGAACTGGCTGAGCTGGCTGCGCCCGAAGAACTCGCGCAGCGCCGCCACGATGGGGCGGCTGTTGACGAGCTTCTGCGGCGTGGCGGCGTCCGGGTTACCGAGCAGCATGCGTTCGCGCACACCGCGCGCCATGCGCCCGAGGCCCACGCGGATCTGGTCGGCCACCAGCTCGCCGACGGTGCGGATGCGGCGGTTGCCGAGGTGGTCGATGTCGTCCTCGACGTACCCCTCGTCGCCGGCTTGCAGCCGGACCAGGTACTGGAGGGTGGGCACGAGGCCGTAGTCGACGAAGCGGCCGTCCTCGAAGCCGAGGAGGGTGTTGACGGCGTGGTTCAGGCCGAGCTTGCTGTTCATCTTGAAGCGGCCGGCGTCGCCGAGGTCGTAGCGGCGCGGGTCCGCTAGCAGGCCGAACAGGTACTGGGTGGCCTTGTCGACCTTGGGCGGGTCGCCGGGGCGCAACACCGTGAAGAGCCTCAGCAGCGCCTCGTCGGGCGTGATGTCTGGCGAGCCCTCGTTCTCGAGGGTGGCGTCGATGAACGTCTCGTGGCCGGCGAACAGCTCGCGGATCTGGGCGTCGCCGTACCCCAGCACGCGCAGGAGGAGGGTGAAGTGGAACTTGCGCTTGTTCACCTTCATCCACAGCACCTGCGAGTTGTCGAACTCGACCTCGATCCAGGGGCCGCGCTTCGGCATGGGGATGATGCTCGCCGTGTAGCGCAGCTGCGAGGCGCTCACCATGGAGCTCGTGAAGTAGACGCCCGGGCTGCGGTGGATCTGGGACACGATGACGCGGTCGGCCCCGTTGATGATGAACGAGCCGTCCTCCGTCATCAGCGGCAGGTCGCCGAGGAAGACCTCGTCTTCCTTGATGAGCCCGGTGTCCTTGTGGACGAGCTGCAGCTTGGCGAACAGTCCCGCGTGGTAGGTGAGGTCCTTCTCGCGGCACTCGTCGGGGTCGTACTCGGGCTCGTCGAGCCGGTACTCGAGGAAGTCGAGGACCAGGTCCGTCTGCCGTCCCCGTTCCGTCTCGTCGATCGGGAACACCTCGCGGAACGCGGCCTGCAGCCCGACGTCCTCGCGCTCGTGAGCGCTGCGGCCGAGTTGCAGGAGGTTGTTGTACGAGGTGATCTGGATGTTGGTCAGGTTGGGAAGGTCGATGACCTCCTTGATCCTGCCGAAGTTCCGGATCTCGCGCATCTTCATCCCTTCGTGTGGGGCCCGTTGTGGCGGTCGCTGCGCGCGGCCCGTCCGGGTCGACCGGCGCGCGCGTCTCGCGCCTTCCGGTCACCGCCGTTCGGGCGTTGCATGTTCGGGTGTGGCTGGGAGTAATATTCGGTGAGGCCCGCCGCGCGGCCGCGCACCCGTCTGGTGATCACGGCCGTGAACGGAGCCCCGGAGCACACGACTGGGGCGTGGAACGTCACGGCGGCGCGTGCCCTGTCGGGCCGCGTCGCTTGGCTTGTCATCAAGATACTGTTTCCCCGCAGGTCAATCGTCAGGCCTCCTGCCGACCTTGCATTCTAGCAGCGCTCCTCGCTTGCAGGTGCGCGCTGCGCTACCACCTCCGCGCTCCCCCGTGCCCGACCCGGCGCGCGGCCTCCGGTGCGGGGGCCGGATCGGGGGCACCATCTCGCTCCCGACCCGGCCGGTTAACCGTCTTACGCATCTTGGGCCCAGCCTGGGCGTCGATCCCACGCGCGGTGCCGACGCCCCTGCGGGCTTACTTGACCTCTACTTCGGCGCCCGCGGCTTCCAGCTTGGCCTTGAGGTCGGCGGCTTCGTCCTTGCTCACGGACTCCTTGATGGCGCCGCCGGCCTCGACCAGGTCCTTGGCCTCCTTGAGGCCGAGGCTGGTGATGGCACGGACTTCCTTGATGACGCTGAGCTTCTTGTCGCCCGTGCACGGCTTGATGGAGACGGTGAACTCCGTCTGCTCCTCGGCGGCGGCGGCCTCGCCGGCCGGGGCGGCCATCATCATGCCCATGGGCATGGCGGCGGCGGCTTCGACGCCCCACGCCTCCTTGAGGCCATCAACGAGTTCAACGAGCTCCAGCACGGTCAGTCCGCCGAGCTGTTCGATCAACGCCTGCTTATCGAAAGCCATCTTCAGTTACCTCCATCTTTCTGCTTCTCAACGTAGTTGTTCATCACGGTGACCAGGTTCCGCTGCGGTCCGGCGAGCACACCGACGAGCTGCTGGAGCGGCGCTTCGAGCACCCCCACCAACTGGCTCTGGATCTGCTTCTTGGACGGCAGCTTGGCGATGCGCGGCAGCGCGTCCTCGCCCAGGAAGCTCCCCTCGAGGCGCCCGCCCTTGGACTTGGGCAGCTCCTTCGGGTGAGCCTTGGCGAACTCGGTGATGGCCTTGACCGGCGCCACCACCTCGTCGCCGACGAGGATGAGGGCCGTCGGCCCCTGCAGCGTCGACTCGTAACCCTCGACGCCCTGCTCCTTGAGCACGACGTTGATGAGGGTGTTCTTGGCGACGAGCATCTTGCCGCCCGCCTCGCGCACTGCGGCGCGAAGCCGGCCCAGATCGCCTGCGGAGAGTCCCTGGTAGTCCACCAGGAAGAACGTCTTGGCCTCGCCGAGCTGCTCGCGCAGCAGGGCTACGGTCGCTTCGTTCCTGGGGTTTGCCATGGCAACCTTCCCCTTCAGTCTGAAGCTTGGTCCAGGGCCGTCTCTGCCCCGGACGTGCCGCGAAGCGCGTGCAGCGCGCCGTGATCTCTCACGGCATCAACACCCACGCCTCGGCAGGATCTTTAAGCCTGGCGGCCCCTGCTGTCTCCAACGCCAGAGGTGTTCAGCTCGCGCTGCGCACCAAGATGCCTGGGTTCACGCCTCGCTGGCGGCGCCGAGCGCGACGCGCACGCTCGGACCCATCGTCGAGGTCAGGTGGATGGTCTTGAGGTACTGGCCGCGGGCGGCGTCGGGCTTGGCGGCCTCGACCGCGCCGCGCAAGGCGACGAAGTTGGCGGCGAGCTGCTCGGCCGCGAAGCTGGCCTTGCCGATGGGAGCGTGCACGACGCCGGTCTTGTCGGCGCGGAACTCGATCTGCCCGGCCTTGAGGGCGCGCACGATGCCGCCGATGTCGGTGCCGACCGTGCCGGCCTTCGGGTTGGGGAGGAGGCCACGCGGCCCCAGCACCCGCCCGAGCTTCGAGCCGATGGCGGCCATCATGTCGGGCGTGGCCACGACGGCGTCGAACTCCATCCAACCGCCGAGGATGCGCTCGATGACGTCGGTCCCGCCCACGATGTCGGCCCCGGCCGCCTCGGCGGCCGCGACGCCGTCACCCTGCGTGACGGCCAGCACGCGCACCGTCTTGCCCGTGCCGTGCGGTAACGCGACGGTGCCACGGACGTTCTGGTCGGACTTGCGGGGGTCGATGCCCAGGCGGAAGTGCGCCTCCACAGTCTCGTCGAACTTGGCGCTGGCCAGTTCCTTGACGAGGGCGGCGGCGTCGTCGACGGTGTAGGTGCGATCGCGATCGACCTTCCTGGCGAGCTCGCGGTAACGCTTCCCGTGCTTGGCCATCAGCTCGGCTGCCCTTCCACCGTCACGCCCATGGAGCGGGCCGTACCGGCGATGATCTTGGCGGCGGCGACCTCGTCGCCGGCGTTCAGGTCGGCCATCTTGGCCTTGCCGATCTCGAGGCACTGCGCCCAGCTGAGCTTGCCAACCTTGTCCTTGTTGGCGGTCGCGGACCCCTTGCCGATGCCGGCCGCCTTCTTGATGAGGTAGCTGGCGGGCGAGGTCTTGGTGATGAACGTGAAGGAGCGGTCGGCGTAGATGGTGATCTCGACCGGGACGATGGCGCCCGCCTGACCCGCCGTCGCGGCGTTGTACTCCTTGACGAACTGCATGATGTTGGCGCCGTACTGCCCGAGCGCCGGGCCGACCGGTGGGGCCGGGGTGGCGGCGCCGGCGGGGAGCTGCAGCTTCACGATGCCGGCAACTTTCTTGGCCATGGTTCCTCCTTAGGCTCCCCCACGCACATGGCGAGGCGCGGGGTGTTAGCGCGGTTGTCTACAGCGCACTGGTCGCGGGGCCGCTGGCGCGCCCCTCAGCCCTAGGCGCGGATGACCTGCGAGAAGTCGAGCTCGACTGGGGTCTCGCGTCCGAAGATCGACACGAGCACCTTGACCTTGCCGCGCTCGGGGTTGACCTCTGAGACGACGCCCGTGAAGTCGGCGAACGGGCCGTCGGTCACCTGCACCATGTCGCCGACGTTGAACGTGATGCGGACCTTGGGCGCCTCGCGCTGCCCCGTGACGCCGATGGCCGTGAGCATGCGGGCCTCCTCGTCTGGCGACAGCGGCACCGCGTGCGTGGCCGTGCCGACGAAGCCGGTCACGCCGGGGGTGTAACGGACCACCTCCCACGCCTCGTTTGGCTCGTCCGGGTTGTCGCCGAGGTCCATCTGCACGAAGATGTAGCCCGGGAACAGCTTCCGGACCGTCTCCTTCTTCTTGCCACCACCGATGTGCTCCATGGTGGTCTCGACGGGGACGACGACCTGGAAGATGGATTCCGCCATGCCAAGCGAGCGCGCACGGCTGAGGATGTTCTCCTTGGCCTTCTCTTCGTGCCCCACGTAGGTGTGGACGGCGTACCACTCGATGCTCATGCGATGTCCTTTGTCTGGTGCCGAGCGCCCGCGACGGGCGGGGCCACCCTCGGCACTAGGCGGCGCCGGCTCAGGTTATGAGGCCCAGCAGGTTGCCCAGCGTGAGGTCGGCGACGAACAAGAACAGCGCGGTCATGAGGACGAACAGGAGCGTCGCCTCCGTCGCCTGGACGACCTCCTTGCGAGTCGGCCAGGTCACGCGACCCAACTCGGCGCGCGAGTTCCTGAGGTACTGGAAGAAGCCCTTCAGCACGAGGTTAGACCTTCACCTCTTTGTGAACCGTGTGCTTGCGATCCCAGGGGCAGTACTTCTTGAGCTCCAGCTTGCCCTGGGTGTTGCGCCGGTTCTTGTGCGAGGCGTAGTTGCGGCGCTTGCACTCCGTGCACTCGAGTAGAAGTTTGATTCGAACGTCACTGGCCATTCTGGCCTCCCAATCAGACCACGTAGCGTAACAGATTCCTGCGCGCCCCGTAAAGGGGCCCCGGGTCCAAGCCACGCCGCCGAGCAGGGGTCGCCCCGCGATCCGGCGAGGCGGAGCCTACGCGGCGCGAACGAGCCGAGGGTGCCGGTGCGGCCGCCCTCGGCTCGGCTTGCTCGACGTCAGCGGTTCACTTGAGGACGGCGGTGACCACACCAGCACCAACCGTACGCCCACCCTCACGAAT
>JACFNR010000002.1:0-55952 GCA_019454765.1 Trueperaceae bacterium
CAGGCGCGTGACCGACTGGCTGACGAGCTTCGGGCGGGCCGTGGCGGTCGGCTGAGCCGGGCGCCGAACCGGCCGAAGGGCCGGCTACCCCAAGAGGGCGCCCAATAGGGCGCCCAATAGGGCGCCCAAGACGCCCACGATCGTCAATCGGCGTCCCAGGAACTCAGGCGCCCAAGCGCGCCAGGTCGACTTCCGACGCGATGGTGCCGAAGGCGGCGTGGTGGCCAACGGCGACGACACGTTCGAACACCGCCTTGGCCTCCTGGACCCGCCCGTTGTAGTAGTACCAGTTCCCGACGCCGTAACCCTGCGTCGCGAGCGTCTTCTTGTCCCCATCGGTGGGGGAGAGTACGCTCTCGGGTTCGGCTCGACCCTTGTAGAGTTCGACGCGACGGTAGTAGGACGGCTCATTGACGTGCAAGTCGAGGCTCGTCGCCTCCAACAGGCGGGCGGCCTCGTCCGCGCGGCCGGCCCGCCGCAGGCTCATGTACAGCCAGTCGGTGGTGGCGACGGTCATGTCGTCGTCAACGCAGAGCTCCAGCGCCTGCGCGTACTTGGCCACCGCCTCGTCGAACTCGCCACGCAGGTAGTGAGCCAGGCCGTAGTGATACCAGGTGCTCGATAGGAGGGTTCCCTTGTACACGTCGCGGAGACGCTCGAGGTTGGTCGCCGTGATGGGTGTCGGTGTGACCAATAGCCGCGGTTCGTGCCCGAGGATCAGGCGCTCGACCTCGGGCATGAGCTCGGCCTGGTAGTACTCGATCTCGTCTGCTTGACCCTCCAGCAACGCGACGGCCTTCGCGAAATCGTCGACAGCGGCTGCGAACTGCCGCAGCGACACGTTGAAGTGGCCACGGTGGCGGTACAGCATCCCGGACCGAGGGTGGTTGGCGATGCCGTCCGAGAGCACGCGGACGGCCTGGTCATGGCGGTCCTGATACGAGTAGACCTTGGCGGCGAGCATGTAGCGAAGCGGTTCGGCGCTCATTCTGGTGGATCTCCTTGGGGTAGGACTCGGACGCCAGTGGCGGTCCCGGAGGGGAAGACCGAGGCTTGGAACGTGGTCGGGCCGTTAGGTGCCGTCAACATGGCGCGGAGCCGGCCCGCGGACTCTTCGGTGAGCGTGAACTCGAGCTGGAAGCGGTGCGACTCCTTCACCCCGCGGCGTTCGAGGTGGGGCATCATGCCGAAGGTGTACAGGTGGGTAGCCGCGGAGTGCTGGTCCCAGGCCTCGGCCGGGGAGGATTCCGTCAGGACCGCCAGCCCGCGGACGTCAAGGTTGCTGTACTGGGCAAGGAGCGTGAGGGCGCTGCCGACGTTGCGCGACTCCGTGACGAGCACGTGGGCCGAACTAGGCGTGAGCCGGCCGAGACTCGCCTTGGTTGCGGCTGTCAGTTGCGCCGTTATCCCGACCACTTCGCTTCGCAAGGAATGGGTCCTGAGTGCAGCGTCGACGCGAGGGACGAGCGTGCTGAAGGTGAGGGTGAAGTAGGCCTCGGCGTAGGCCGCGACCGTGGCCGCTTCGCCGCTCTCGAGGTGCTTTATCGAGGCCGAGTGGAAGGTCGGCACGACGCTGGCGGGAAGGACTTGGGCGACGAGGCGCGAGTACTTATCAGCTGCCGGGACGCTGGGCATGACCATGACGAGGGGCACTCGCCGCAACTGGCGTTGGAGTTGGGTGCCGAGGTGCTGTCTGACTCCGGCCGCGTCGAAGCCAAGAGCGTATGCGCGCCCCACGAGGTCCGCTAGCGCCTCTGTGAGTAGTGACTGCCGCAACTCGAGTCGGCTGGTCTCCGTCACCGCGGAGGACACGAAGGTGCCGCGGCCCCGGCGGCTCTTGACCAGGCCTTCTTGCTGCAGCGTGCGGTAGGCGAGGGCGACGGTGCCGGAGTTGATCCCGTTCTGCCCCGCGAGCTCTCGCACGGGGGGGAGCTGCGCCCCGGCGACGAGTTCGCGGCTGATGATGAGGTAGCGGATCTGATGCACAACCTGCAGGTAGAGGGGGATGTGCTCGTCGTCGGTCAGGAGCAGGGCTAGGGGCACCGGACCGCCCCGTCCAGGTGGTGGGGGCGTCGTAAGGTTCGGCGCCCCCACGGTAGGCGACATGGCCGGTTACGTCAGTGGGGAAGGGTAACGCCCTGCTCGGCGGCGCGTTGGGTGAAGGTCTTGCCGCCTTTCCCCCAGACGTCCATCGGCAGTTCGTAGAGGATGACCTGGGTGCCCTCGGAGAGCGCTCCGTTGGCGACCATCACCTCGGTGATCCCCTTGATGATTGCATCGCGCTGCTCTTGCGAGCGGCGCCCTAGTTCGACTCTCACGATTGCCATTTCGCTCCTTCGCGGCCGCAGCTACGCGGGTCTTCGTAGATGTCTGGCTCACCAGCGGATCCCCGCTGTGAACCTCCGACTTGAACTGGCCCGTCTGCCTGGCGGCACCCACCGCTGCGTCGCGGGTCTAGGCTTCGTCTTCCACTTCCTGTCGTTGAGCTGTGTATCAATGTACTGGTACGCAGACCATATCGCTTCGCTTCGCTCGAGTCAAGGCCAGGAGTTGGTGGACGGCAGCAGCATCTCTTGGTTCACCGCGCTCGTGTAAATTGCCGTCTGGCGCGGACGGAACCCTGGTCTCGTCCTGCCCGCTTCGGCCCCCTGCCACACCGCATTGACAAGCGAGCTCCTCGCCGCGCATGATGCGGGGCGTACTGGTACACCGACATGCGTTCGGGCAGTTGGACAGGTTGCCGCGCACGTGGCCTAACCCGTGCCCACGCCCCGCACCCACGGGACCCGAACGACGAAAGGACACGGCATGCGCATCGCCCTCGCCCGGTTCATCTCGGTCATGCTGGTAGCCACCCTGGGTGTGACCGCCTTCGCGCAGGAGACACCCACCAAGCGCGGCGGAGTGGTCCAGATCCCGCTGGCGACCCAGCCAGCGACGTTCAACCCCATCCTTCCTTCCGAGCTCGCCGCCGCCATCATCAACTGGACGATGTTCTCTCCCCTCACGGCGGTCAACCCGTGGACCAACACGCTCGAGCCCTACCTGGCCGAGTCGTGGGAAGCCGACGCCGACCTCACCACCTGGACCTTCCACCTGCGTGACGGCGTGCGGTGGCACGATGGCGTGCCACTCACCGCCGCCGACGTGAAGTTCACGTTCGACCGTGCACGCGACCCCGACGAGGGAGCGAACAACGCTGCGGACTTCGCCAAGGTGGTCTCTGTCGACGTCGTCGACCCGCTCACTGTCAAGGTGACACTCGAAGCGCCCGACGCCTTCTTCGCCGCGCGCCTCGCGCTCGGGGGTAACGAGATCATCCCGGAGCACGTACTGGGTGGCTATGACCTCCTGGCCGACGCCGTCGAGTTCAACAGTAAGACGCCGATCGGGAGTGGGCCGTTCAAGATGGTGCGCGCGGTCCCGGGCTCCTACTTCGAGCTCACCCGCAACGAAGACTTCTTCCTTGGAGCTCCCTACCTCGATGGCCTCGTCTTCCGCGTCGTGCCCGACGGCAACACCCGCGTGACTCAGTTGCTGACCGGCCAGCTCGACTGGGTCGACATCGAGCCGCCACAGCTTCCGGCCGTGAGCAAGGTCCCGCACGTCCAAGTCACAACCTTCGACAGCCTCGGATACCAACTGTTCGCCTGGAACCTTCGCAACCCGTTGTTCCAAGACACCCGGGTTCGCGAGGCGATGATGTACGCCGTCGACCGACGCAGCATGATCGCGACCGTCTCGCCCGGCCTCGGTTACGTCGATGACGTGTACATACCCCACAGCATCGATTGGGTGCCGCGTCCCGACGTGCAGTTCCGCGAGTACGACCCCGCCAAGGCTCTAGAACTCATGGCGGAGGCCGGCTGGACCAAGAACGCTCAAGGGATTCTGGAGAAGGACGGCGAAGAGTTCTCCTTCTACATCCTCGTCGACCGTGGTGACGTGCAGCGTGAGCAGATGGGCCTGATCCTGCAGCAGTACTACCAAGATCTCGGAATGAAGGTCGAGTACGTGCTGGCGGAGCGCGGCGGCCGCTGGCTGGAGGAGACTCAGAAGCGCACGTTCGACACGCGCCTGGCGGCCTTCCCGATGCCGAACATCGATTGGGCGCAGCGCCTCTACACCACCGATGGACCGTACAACTCGCAGTCGTACTCCAACGCCGAAGTAGACGAGCTTTTCTCCCAGGTCCTCGCGACGATCGACCAGGACGTTCAGGCGGCCCTACTCGAGAGGATCGGCGAGCTGCTTTACCGGGATCCGCCCAACATGGTCCTGCTCTTCCGCGAACGCATGACCGCTTCGAACGCCAACATCGGCAACATCCCGCCCAACAACATCAAGGACAGCATGCCGTACTCGCACCTGCTGTTCCGCCGCTGAGGTCGTAGCCCTCTTAGGGTGGTGGAACGCTTCCGCGATCCACCACCCCCACCCTGACAGGACGCGCGAAGAAGATGGCCGAATATCTGGCGAAACAACTCGTGGCCAGTGCATTGGTGCTGTTCTTGGTCATGACGGCCACCTTCTTCCTGGTGAAGATGGCGCCCGGCCAGCTCAGCATCCTGGCCGACCCGACGATGGACCCGGCCGTCGTGGCAAGCGTCGAGAAGCGCTTCGGACTCGACCGCCCACCCTTCGAACAGTACCTGCGGTGGGTGTCTCGCATGAGCCAAGGGGACTTGGGCACTAGCCTGGTCTACGGTCGCCCCGTTCTAGCGATGGTGACGGAGCGGTTGCCCGCCACCCTGCTCCTCGGCCTTGTCGCGCTCAGCATCACGGTACTCATCGGTATCCCGGCCGGGATAATCGCGGCGCGTTGGCCCAACTCGATGGTCGACCAAGCGCTGAGCTTCGTGGGAATCGTGGGCCTGGCGACACCCAACTTCTGGCTGGGCATCCTCTTGATCATCCTCTTCTCCGTCAAACTGGGTTGGCTGCCAGGGTCCGGCATGCAGACCATAGGACAGCCGTTCTCGCTCCTGGACCGTGCGAGCTACCTCGTGCTTCCCGCGATCGTGCTGGCGACCTCGACCACCGCCGAGATCATGCGCTATACGCGCTCCAGTTGGCTGGAAGTCATGAACCAGGATTACGTTCGCACCGCCCGTAGCAAGGGCCTCGCCGAACCGCGGGTGCACCTCAAGCACGTGTTCAAGAACGCCCTCATCCCGGTGCTGACCATCCTCGGGCTCGCGTTGCCTCGCCTCGTGGGCGGCTCCGCCATCGTCGAGTCGCTCTTCAGTTGGCCGGGCATCGGCTCGATGGCGGTCAACGCTGCCGTGAGCCGCGACGCCACCGTGATCTTGGGAACGACGCTCTTCGTGTCGGCCGGGGTGATCGCGAGCAACCTGCTCATCGACGTGCTATACGGCGTGGTCGATCCTCGCATCAGGTACGACTGATGCCTGCGAGTGCGACAAGCCGGCGCACCGCTCTTCAGGTGTTCCTTGCCAGCCTGCGGCGCAACAAGTTGGCGCTCTTCGGTGGGGCGTGGCTCGTCCTCACCTGTGGAATCATCCTGCTCGAGCCGCTACTCCCCTTGCCCTCGCCAACGCGCATCGACCTCGCCAACACGTTCGCCCCTCCCAGCGCAAGCCACCTGCTGGGGACGGACGAGAACGGGCGCGACGTTCTTGCCCGCCTCATCGACGGGGGCCGCGTATCGATCCTCGTGGGTCTGGTAGCCGCCCTGCTCACCATGATCGTGGGAGGAACGCTAGGGGTGGTGTCGGGATACGCCGGCGGCGCGATCGACCGGGTGATCATGCGGGTCACGGACGGCGTCTTGTCGATCCCGGTCTTCTTCCTGCTCTTAGCGGTAGTAGCCCTGTTCGGCTCGAGCATCACGGTGCTGGTCCTCGCGCTCTCGTTCACACGCTGGATGGGTCCGGCGAGGTTGATCCGCGGCGAGATCATGCGGGTCAAGGAGTTGGAGTACGCGGCCGCAGTGAGGGGCCTGGGCGCAGGTCATCTACGCATCATGTTCCGCCACCTGTTGCCACAGGCGATGCCGTCGCTGATAGTCGCCACCTCCATCGGCGTTGGGAACGTCATGCTCGTCGAGGCGGGCCTTAGTTTCCTCGGGCTGGGCATCACTCCTCCGACGCCCTCGTGGGGCAACATGCTCACAGCCAGCCAGTTCTACATGTGGTCGGCGCCGCAACTCGCCGTCTACCCCGGATTGATGATCCTGCTGACCGTGCTGGCGTTCAACGCCGTTGGCGACGTCATCCGTGACACGCTCGACCCTCGCCGCCGCGCCGGTGGGGAGTGAGGAGTAAGGTGTCGGGTCACGACCAAGAAGCAAGACAGTTCCACGTGCTGGTGAGTCACATATACGAAGAGCACTATGTCGAGGAACTCAGGCGCCTGTTCCCGGCCGTTGAGTTCACGCAGTTGCCGCCAACGGCGCCGTGGCCCGACCGGACGCCGACCGCGGACGCCATGTTGTATGCGGGCCTTAGGAAGCCGGACTTGAGTGCGCTGCTTCGGCACGCGCCGCGCCTCAGATGGCTTCACACCGGTTCCGCCGGCTTCGATTGGGTGATGGTCCCTGAGATCGAGGCTCAGGGGATCGTCGTGACGCGGTCCGCAGACGTGATGAGCATCCCGATCGCCGAGTTCGTCCTTGCCGCGATGTTGAGTCACGCCAAGAACCTGGCCCGGTTAGCCGAAGCTCAAGCGCAGCACGAGTGGATCCTCCCTCTACATCAAGAACTGCACGGCAAGGAGGCCCTCGTCGTTGGCGCAGGCAGCATCGGAACGCGTGTGGCGGGGCTTTGTCGTGCGTTCGGCATGCGGGTGGTCGGCGTGAACCGCAGCGGAGACATGGTCCCGGGGTTCGATGCCGTCCATGGCGCCGACTCGCTCGATGGTCTGTTGCCTAGCGCCCATTACGTGGTGCTGACGGCCCCCGGGACCAGCGAGACTCGAGGGATGTTCGGCTCCCGGCGTTTCTCACTCATGCGCCAGGGCGCCTACCTTGTGAACGTGGCGCGCGGCAGCCTGGTGGTCGAGGACGCGCTCATCGCCGCGCTTGCCTCGGGCCGGTTGGCGGGGGCCTGCCTCGATGCCTTCGCCGTTGAGCCGCTTCCTGCCGACAGCCGACTGTGGGAGACGGAAGGCGTGCTCGTGAGTCCCCACACCTCGTACCGCACGCCCGAGATCCGCCGTCGGGTGTTCGAGGAGTTCGCGGCTAACCTAGGTGCGTTCATGACAGGTGCCCCGTTGAAGGGACGCATGCGCAACCCCGAGCTTGGTTACTGAGGCGCGCACCTGTGGCCGTCCCCGACGCGCTACTTGCTCTGCGACAACGCGAACCCGCGCATGAACTGTTCCTGCAGCAGCATGAAGACGAGCAGCGGCGGCAGGATGGTGATGAGGGCGCCGGCCATCACGTAACCCCACTGCACCCCCTCGCCGGTCCCGATTATGAGGTTCAACCCCACCTGGACCACCTGCAGCTCCTCGCGCCGGATGATGACGCGCGGCCACAGGTACTGGTCCCACACGTAGACGAACTGGATGACCGCCAGCGCGCCGATGGTGTTGGCGCTCATGGGGACGAGTATGCGGGCGAGGAAGCGGAGGGGGCCGGCGCCGTCCATCTTGGCGGCGTCCGCCAGTTCGCGCGGGATGGAGAGGAAGTGCTGGCGGAAGAGGAAGATGCCGGTGGCGGACGCTAGGAACGGGATGGTGAGGGCGAGGAAGGTGTTGGACCAGCCGAAGCCGTGCGGGAGCGGTTGGAGGAACACCTTGGCGGGGTTCTGCAGCCACGCCCAGAACGCCGCCCACGACGCGGGTGGTCGCTGCGAGATGAGGTCGAAGAGGGGGACGATCAGGACCTCGGTCGGCATCATCAGGGTCAGGAGGATGAGGATGAAGACCAGCCCCTTGAACCGGAAGTCGAAGTAGACGAGGGCGAGGCCTGCCAACAGCGCGGTGAACGTCTTGCCGAGGGTGACGACCAGCGCGATGAAGAGCGAGTTGCGGATGAACATGCCGAGGCGGGCCTTCACCCACACGGCCTCCACGTTGGCGATGAGCTCGCTGCCGGGTACGAGGCTGGGGGTCAGGACGGCGGCGTTCGACTGCGTCGACTTGATGAGCGCGAAGAGCACCGGGGCCATCACGAGTAGGCACGCCAGGCCGAGGAGGAGGTGGATGGGCCAGCGCCGGGGCAGCATCACGCGCCTCCGTAGTACACGCGCCGCCCGCCGAAGCGGAACTGCAGGATGGTGATGAAGCCCACGAGCAGCAGGAGCACGACGCTCTCGGCCGCCGCGAAACCGAGGTTGGCGGCGCCGCCGAAGCCGTCCTGGTACACCTTGTAGATGAACGTGGTGGTGACGCCCGCCTGGTCGAAGGGCGGTGAGCCGACCGGTCCACCGGCGGTGAGGATGTCGATGAGGCCGAAGGTGTCGAAGAAGGCGTACACGAGGTTCGTGAAGAAGAGGAAGAACGTCATGGGCGAGAGCAGCGGGAAGGTGATGGCGAAGAAGCGTTGCAGCGGCGTGGCGCCGTCTATCTGCGCCGCCTCGCCGAGCTCGGCCGGCACGTTCTGCAGCGCCGCCAGGTAGAACACGATGTTGTAGCCGAGGTTCTTCCAGATGGCCGCCATGCTCACGACGGCGAAGGCCAGCAGCGGCGTGTCGAGCCAGCGGGGCTTGATGCCGAAGGTGGCGTTGAGGAGCTGGTTCACGACCCCGACCTCGGGGTTGAACATGAACAGGAAGATGGTGCCCGCCACGGCGGGGGAGAGTGCGAACGGCCAGATCAGGAGTAGGCGGTAGACGCGCGCGCCCTTGACCGGCTGGTTCGCGAGCGTCGCCAGCGTGAGGCTGACGGCGAGGCCGGCGATCACGACCACGCCGCTGAACAGCAGCGTCTGGAGCAGCACCTGGCGGAACCCGGGCGCCAGGACGCCCGTGAAGATGTTGCCGAAGTTCTCGAGCCCGATGTACTTCTGCGTGCCGAGGAACAGGTTGCTGCGGTAGAGGCTGAGCACGAACGACTGGATGACGGGGAAGTACAGGAAGACCAGCAGGATGATCAGGGTCGGCAGGAGCAGCAGCCACGGCAGGGAGCGGCTCCTGAAGACGGGGCTACCTCTCATGCGCACCTTCCGGAATCAGCGAGGGGGCCGCCGCGTGCGTCACGCGGCGGCCCCCGAAGGGACTCGGGGTCTGACCGAGGGTCAGAAGTTGGCGTTGTACTCGGCGAGCGCAGCGTCGGCGAGCTTCTTGGCCTCCTCGAGCGCGGAGTCGACGCTGGCGCCGGCCAGCACCTTCTGGATGGCCTGCTCGACGATGGTGCGGGTGGCCTGGAAGGTGCCCATCAACGCGCCGGCGGTGGCGGTGTTGGGGATGGTCTCCAGCAGCTGATCGAAGGCGGTGCTGGCGTTCGGGAACTCCTTGAACCAGCCCTCCTCGCGGAGGAGGTCGACGCTGCTCACGCGCACGGGGTAGTAGCCCGTGGCCTTGTGCCACGACACCATGTTCTCCGGGTTGGTCATGTAGAGGACGAAGTCGCGAGCGACGAGGAGTTCCTCCATCGGGTGGTCGCGCACGACCCACACGCTGGCGCCGCCTATCACTACGCCGTTGCGCGTGGTGCCGTCGGGGATGGGCAGCATGCCCGTCACCATGTCGAAGCCGCCGCCGATGGCGTTGGTGATGTTGACGAGGTCGGCCGTCGAGGTGATGTGGAACATGACCTTGCCGTTGGTGAAGATGGCGTCGGAGCCGTCCCAGTCCTCGAGCTTGCCGGTGTAGGTGTAGTAGCCCTTGTCGTTCATCGTCTTGAAGAAGTTGAAGACGTTCTTGACGGCGTCGGAGGTGAGCAGGACCTCGGTGGCGCGCGCCGAGCGGCCGTTGTCGTTGTTGGTGAGCATGGCGCCCTGCTCGGCCACCCACTGCTCGAGGAACCAGCCGTTGAGGCTCACGCCGAAGCACTTGACGTCGGACGTCAGGACGCCCGCCGCCGCGGCGGCGTCGCACGCGGCCTCGATCTCGCCGAAGGTGGTGGGCACGGCGGCGACGCCGGCGGCGTCCATCAGCGACTTGTTGGCGTAGAGGATGGGGCTGGAGGAGTTGAAGGGTATCGAGTAGACCTGCCCGCCGATGGTGTAGTAGTTGAGGACGGGCGCGATGTAGTCGGCGGTGTCGAAGTCGCCGAGCTCGCCGACGGGGATGAAGATGCCAGAGTCGACGGCGATCTGGCTACCGACCTCGTACAGCTGCACGAGGTGCGGCGGGTTGCCTTGGCGCGCGGCCAGGACGGCCGCCTGCTGCGTCTCGGGGTAGCTCCCCTTGCGTTCTCCCACCATCACGTATGGCCGGCCGTCCGCGGCGAGTTGAGCGTTGAACTCGCTCATGCGATCCTGGATCCAACCGGAACGGTTGGCGTCGCTGAAGGCGTACCAGAACTCGATCTCCGTCTGCGCCAACACCATCGACAGCGTCATGAGGGCGACAACGGCAACGACGATCCGCTTCATTCCTGACCTCCCTTGGGCCACGCGAAAGCGTTCCCCACGCGGTCCGTTTCACTAGACGTTACGGGAGTCTACCACCTGCCGCCCGCTCGAACGCCGCAGGGCTCGGGTCGGGCGTGGCCGTCTCGCGACCGACTCAGTCGCGCGGGTCGAAGCTCAGGGCAACCGAGTTGATGCAGTAGCGCAGTCCGGTGGGCGCCGGACCGTCCGGGAACACGTGACCGAGGTGGGCGCCGCAGCGCGCGCAGTTGACCTCCGTGCGCAGCATGCCGTGGCTGCGGTCCTCCGTGGTCGTGACGCGCCCCTGGCTCGCCACCTGGGAGAAGCTCGGCCAGCCGCAGTCGGAGCGGAACTTGTCGCCGCCCTCGAACAGGAGGGCGCCGCACACGACGCAGTGGTAGGCGCCGGCGGCGAAGTTATCCCAGAACTCGCCGCTGAAGGGCGCCTCGGTTCCTGCCTCCTGCGTGACGTGCCAAGCGAGGGCGCCGAGGCGCGCGCGCAGCTCGGCCGGCTTCTCCGTGCGGGTCTCCTCGTCTCTGCTCATGTCGCGAGTCTAGGTCGCTCGCCCCGCCGGCGGTGGCTCACTCGTACCTGAGCGCGTCTATCGGGTTCTGCCGCGCCGCCCGGCGAGCCGGGAGCGTCCCGGCGAGGAAGGCGATCGTCATCACCACCAGCGTCACCCCGAGGACCTGCAGCGGGTCGAACGCGAGCACGCGCAGCCCGGACAGGTCGGCGAGGGGGCCGCGGGCGAGCCTGTCGCTCACTATCGTCCCGAGGGCGATGGCCGCGAGCGCCCCCACCGCGCTGCCCAGGAAACCGATGACCACCGCCTCGGTGGAGAACAGCGCGAATATGCGACCGGCGCCCATGCCCATGGCCTTCATCAACCCGATCTCGCTGGTGCGCTCCTGCACCGCCATGAAGAGCGTGTTGACGATGCCGAAGCCCGCCGCCAAGAGCGCGATGCCCGCGAAGGCGTTGAGGACGCCCACCAACCCCATGATCACGCTGTTGACGGCGCCGAGCTGGTCCGCCAACGTCCGCCCCAGCATGCCGTGCTCGCGCAGGGCCGCCTTGAGCGCCGCGACGCCGTCGCGGCCGAGGGACGGCGTCATGTGGATGGTCGCGCCGCGGAAGACGCCGGTCACGGCCGCGGGGAGGCCGGTGGTCTGCGCGGCGTACAGGGCGTCCACCAGCGGGGTGGAGGCGGCGACCGCGTCCCCGAACAGGCTTGGTTGCTGTACTCCCGCCACCACGGCCTCGACGACGTGGAGCTTCGCGAAGCGGTCGGCGACGCCGATGGTGAGCGTCGCGCCGACCGCCTCGGCGGGGGAGGCGAAGCCCAGGGGCGTCACGTAAGCCAGCGGGAGCAGCAGCTCCGGCAGAGGAGCCCCGCCCCCGCGCGGTTCACTCACGCCGGCGGGCGAGATCTGCGCGCCGGCGGCCAGGTCGACGGTGAGGCCGCTAGGGGCGGGGGAGACGAACAGCTCGTAGCGCTTGCCGTCGCCGTGCTGAACGTACCTGGGCGCCACCAGCCGGACGGGCTCCACGCTGGCGACCCCCGGCAGGCCCCTCATGAGTGCGAGGTCGGCCTCGTCGAGCGCCTCGAGGTTGAAGCCTGGTCCGACCTGGATGACGGCGCGCTCGGGGTCGTACTCCTTGGGGCCGTCCGTCTGGCCGAAGGCGCCGCCGTCGCCCGACGACTTCGAGACCGCCATCAGGTCCTGCCCGCCCAGGCCGAGGATCTGACCGTCGATGTAGCGCGTGATGCCCGTGCCGAGGCCGTTCGTGAGTGTGAGCGTGAACGCGCCGACGAAGATAGCCAGCGCCGTGAGCGTCGTGCGGACCTTGCTGCGGAAGGTGTTCTGGATGGCCGTGGCGACGAGCTCGAGTGGCGTCACGGCAGGCATTGTCGCACACGCCCGCCGCCGCGCCGGTCGCCGGCTCGCGCCCCGACCAGCCCGGTGCGGGTGCCTAGCGCCGCGCTCTCATGGGTTGACGACCGCGAAGCGCGCCCCGTTCTCGTCGGCGCACACCGCGACGCGGCCGAAGGGGGAGTCCGTCGGTCCGGAGAGGACGTCACCGCCGCCGGCCTGCACGGCCGCCACGGCGGCGTCCGCGTCGTGCACCTGGAAGTAGACCGTCCAGGCGTCTTCGCCGGGGTCCGAGGCGCGCGCGCTCACGCCGGCGACCGGCTTGCCGCCGAGCTTCAGGAGCTGCCCAGGCCCGGACTCGCGGGCGGCGCCCTCGAAGCCGAAGAGCGCGCCGTAGAACGCCACCGCGGCGGGAGCGTCGGTCACGCTGACGTCGCACCAGACGAAGGCGCCGTGCTCGGCGCGCGCGGCGAAGCCGTGGTTGTGGAACGCCTGCCACATGCCGAAGCGCGCCCCGCCGGGCGCGACCGCGGCCGCGATCATCGCCTGCTGCGGGATCTCCGTTGGCTCCATCACGATGACCGCGCCCAGCTCGTTCGCCTTTGCCACGGCTTTGCGCACGTCGTCGACGGCGAAGTAGACGGTCCAGTCGGCCGGGCTGTCGGGGCTGGGGAGGACGCCGAGGCCGGCCGCGGCCCGCCCCGCGTCGAGGGCCGTGTGGTAGTAGGCGAGCTCGGAGGGCGCCACGCGGTACTCCCAGCCGAACACGTGCTGGTAGAAGTCGGCCGCGGCCGGCACGTCGGCGGCGGTGACGTCTGCCCACACGGGCAGCCCCTGCTGGATGGCGGTCTTCTCGACCATGACTACCTCCTGGCGCCCCCTGGGGCGCCCTGGCGCGCCAGGGCGCGCCCGCGGGCGCCGCGGTCGTCGGGGACGGCCGTCACCAGTACCTTAGCGCGCCGTCGGCGCTAGACTTCCGGCATGACCACAGGGGCTAACGGGAGGTGGTGAGCGGGCGCAACGGTGCCCCGGACGAGGCCGGCGCAACCTGGCGCCGGCGGCTGGCGCGCCTGCCGCCCGAGTCGTTCGCGCTCGTCATGGCCACCGGCATCGTCGCCAACGCCATCGACCTGGTCGGGTTGGGCGGGGCCGCGCTCCTCCTCACCTGGCTCAACCTCGTCACCTACGCCGCGCTCTGCCTCCTCTACCTCGCCAGGCTCGCACTCTTCCCCCGCAGGGTCGTGGCCGACTTCGTCGATCACCGCCGCGGACCCGGCTACTTCACCTGGGTGGCCGCCACCTCCGTCCTAGGGGGCCAGGCGCTCCTGCTCCTCGGCGACCGTCCCCTCGCCGTGGCCCTCTGGTGGCTGACGGCCGGGCTCTGGCTGTTCGTCACCTACGGCTTCTTCGCGGCGGTGACGCTGGGGCGGCGCAAGCCGCGCCTCGACCAGGCCATCGGCGGGGCCTGGCTCCTGGCGGTGGTGGCCACGCAGTCGGTCGCGCTCCTCGCCGGCCAACTGGGGTCGACCGGTTGGGGCGGCGCGGACGCCGCCTTCGTGGCGCTATGCCTCTTCCTGGCCGGAGGCATCCTCTACCTACTGGTCATCGGGCTCATCTTCTACCGCTTCACCTTCCTGCCCCTCGACGCCGCCCACCTCGCCCCGCCCTACTGGATCAACATGGGTGCGCTCGCCATCGCGACCCTGACGGGCGCGACCCTCCTCGCTCACCGCGCCGCCGAGCCGTACTGGGCGGGGTTGACGCCCTTCCTGCTCGGCTTCACGCTGCTCTTCTGGGCGTTCGGGAGCTGGTGGATCCCACTGCTCGTGGTGTTCGGCAGCTGGCGGCACCTGGTGGCCCGCTACCCGCTCGAGTACGCGGCCGAGTACTGGGGCCTCGTGTTCCCGCTCGGCATGTACTCCGTGGCAAGCCGCCAACTGGCACTCCACGTCGGCGTGGAGCTTCTGGGTTGGGTGGCGGACGCGTTCGCCTGGCTGGCGCTCGGCGCCTGGCTGCTGGCCTACGGCGGCATGTGGGCGTCCGGCTTCGGGTCGGGCTGGGGTCGAGGGCGGCGCCGGCCGGGTCGGCGGTGACGGCTACGACGGGCGGGGGGCGGCGCGGGTGAGACGATAGCGCCTGATGGCGCGCCTGCTGCACGTCGTTCATTGCGTCGACACGGAGGGACCGCTTCACGAGTCGCTGGAGGCGACCTTCGAGCGCGTGCGGGCCATGACGGGCGTGAGCCTGGCGCCGAGCCGACAGAACCTCGCCGCCCTGCAGGCCGGCGCCATCGACTTGGGCGGCAGCGAGGAGGCGGTGCGCGTGGCCGTCGCCCCCCGGCTGCTCGCCTACAACGACGACTGGGGCAAGGTCGACGCCATGCTCGACGAGCTCATGAGCCCCGCCTACCGCCTGCGTCACGCCGACCCCGCCGGCCGGCCGTGGACCTTCAACTGGTTCTGCGTGGACCACGTCGGTTACGACGTCAACCCCCGGCGCCGCGACATCGGCTACCACAACGTCTTCGACCATTACCGCGCCCGCCTGGCCGCGGCGGGCGGCCCGGACGAGGTCCACTGGCACGCCCACCCCATGCCCCCTTCGCGCGAGGCGCACCGCAACGCGACGTCCTACCTGCGCTCGCCGCACGTCTTCGAGACGCTGGCGCGTCGCATCCTCGAGCGGGAGTACTTCCCGAGCGTCTTCAGGCCCGGCTTCCACGTCGAGCGGCCCGACAGTCACTGGCTGCTCGAGCAGTACGTGCCGTTCGACTACGGCAACCAGGCGATGCCCGCGGGCGGCATCGAGGAGGCGCAGGCCGACCTGGCGGGCGGCCGCTGGGGCGACTGGCGCAGGGCGCCCGACGACTGGTCGCCCTACCACCCGGCGCACGACGACTACCAGGCGCGCGGCGCGTGCCGGCGCGTGATCTTCAGGTGCCTCAACGTCGGCACCCGCCTGCGGCTCCTGGACGAGGCGGAGGTGCGCCGCGCCTTCGCGCGCGCTGCCGCCGGGCGCACCACGGCGCTGGCCTTCACGGACCACGACTTCAGGGACATGCGGCCGGACGTGACGTTCGTGCACGAGCTGGTGCGCCGCGTGGCGGCCGACTTCCCCACCGTCGAGTGGCGCAACTCCGGAGCGCTGGCGGCGGCGCGTTCGGTGCTCGAACTCGCGCCACCCGGCCCGCTCGAGCTGAGCGTGAGGGTCGAGACCGGGGCGGGATCGGCGCGCGTCGACGTGGCCGCCAATCACGCCATCTTCGGGCCGCAGCCGTTCTTCGCGGTGCGCACGTGGGGCGGCGGCTACGCCTTCGACAACCTCGACGTGCAGGAGCCGTTCCGTGCCTGGAGCTACGTGTTCGACGAGCAGACCTTCCCGCCGCGCGCGGTGGAGGCGTTCGGGTTCGGCGCCGCGGACGCCTACGGCCAGACCGTGGCGGTGCGCGCGACCCTCTGACGGGCACGAAGCCAGACCGAGGACGGCCCGGCGGACGCCGGACCCCGGCGGACGCCGGACCCCGGCGGGCGCCGGACCCCGGCGGACGCCGGACCCTCTCAGGCGGCCTCGATGAGCCCGGCGCCTACACAGCGCGCCGCCGCCGCGTGCAGCTCCCCGAGGGCGATGCCGCTGCGCTCGTGCACCGCCAGCAGGTCGTGCTCGCCGTCGGCGAAGTTGAGCACCCAGAAGATGGCCTCCTGGGCGCCCACGTTGCTCGCGCCGACCGTAAGGTCCGGGTAGAGTCCGCGCCGCCCCAGTTGCGGCTCGCCGTAAGGCGCCAGGCTGCGGTAGCTGGCGCCGCCGATGTCGACGGCCCGGCACCACGCCTCGCAGGCGTCCACCGACTCCTGCAGCCGCTCGAACGAGATGAAGGCCTTGTCGTCGTCCGACGTGTGGTACTCGGGGTAGGTGCCGTACGCGCTCCGCATCAGGCTCCCGACCGGCAGCGCGAAGCCGGGGGAGGAGTACTGGCGTTCGTCGGAGCCGAGCGGTGAGAAGTCGCGCCACCTGGTCCCGCCGAAGGCGGGCAGCGCGACCCGCGCCGCGCGGTCGCCGAGGGCGTCGCCCTGCCGCGAGCGCTTGTAGGTCAGGGGCGCGCGGTCGCCGAGGCAGGTGAGGACGAGGCCCGCGTCGACGTGCGCCACGAGGTGCTCGCCGTGCAGGCTCAGGTAGGCCAGCGCGCCTATCGTCTCGGGGCCGAGCACGAAGCGGTAGCCGAGGCGGCGGGTGGGCCAGGCGGCCAGCCGCGCGTACAGGGCCGCGGCCACGAGCGGTCCGGAGAGCTCGTTGTTGGCGAGCGACGGGTGGCAGGTGTACGTCGACAGGAGCACCTCCCGCCCTGACGCGCCCGGCAGCAGGCAGTCGGACAGCGTCATGGACCCGCGGAACGTCTCCGTGTCGACGACCACCTCGTACTCCCCTTCAGGCAGGGCGTCGCGGCGCCGCTGCGTGAGGCAGAAGCCCCAGCGCGGCGAGTAGTAGGAGGTGGCGTAGGGGACGGCGTCCGGGCGATCGGGCAGCGAGTAGAGGTGGCGGTCGAGCTCCGCGCGCGTCAACCTGCCCCTGAACGCCGTCGAGTAGCCGAGCAGGTGCAGGTTCGAGTCGGCGTGATCGACGACCCTGGTGCCGTCCGGCCCGACGACGTAGGCCGCCCTGACGCGCCACTCGTCGGGCACCGTCCAGTCGAAGGCCCGCGTGCCGCTCGCGACCTCGAGCCTCGTCAACGGCATCGTCTCGCCCAGGATGTCGTGGGTGCGCCTGACGCCGTCGCCGGTGAGGCTGCGCGGGAGCGGCCACAGCCGGTCGAAGGTGGCCTCCAGCCAGGCGCGCTCGGCGCGCCGCGCGGCCGTGTCGGTCACGCGGCTCACGCGGCCGCGCTCACGGCGCGCTCGTCGGTCCCGGCGGTCGGCGCCGCGCCGCGACTCAGCGGGACGAGGCCGGGGAGCGCGGCAGCCTCGAGCCGGTGCTCGGCGGCGGCCGCGCGCAGCCGGGCCCGCAGGGCGTCACCTGCGAGCCGGTGCTCGGCGACCAGGGCGGTGACCCGCGCCACCGACCCACCCAGGTCGAGCGCGTCTCCGGCAGGCTGGGGCATGCCGAACTCCTCGGCCAGCGCCCGCAGCTTGTGCGAGTTGGAGCTGAGGGGCACGAACGGCGTGCCGCCGAGGAGCGCGAAGATGGCCGGGTGCCAGCGCCCGCCCACGTAGACGTCGGCTCCCGCCAACACGTCGAGTGCTTGCGGCACGGGCGTGGCCAGGCCGATGAGCGGCAGCCCGAGCTCGGCCGCCAACGGTCGGAACAGGCGCTCGTCGGGCAGGTCCGAGGCGGTGAGCACCACCTGGGTGCCGGCCGCCAGCAACGCGGCGGCCAACGCCGCGAACCCCGCGCGCGCCTCAGGGGAGCCCGCCGCGCGCACCAGGAGTGCGCTGCCGCCGACGGCGACGTACGGGCGCCCCGGGTCGAAGCGCGCCCGGTCGGGCCACACGTCGAAGTAGCCCGGCCGCCGCGCCTGGGGGAGCCACTCGTCGCGCGGCGACGGCGTCAGGGTGAAGGCCGCGTCGGGCACCAGGCGGCCGCCAGGTAGGAAGGCGGCGCAGGCCGCGAGCGACAGGCCGTCGCGGAACGTGACCAGGTCGAGGGTGGGGTAGACGCGCTCGGCGAAGGCCGCCATGGCCGGGTCGGCCAGGTCCGCCGTGTGGTTCACGAGGCCCACCCACTTGCCGAGCCGCTCCTTGGCTACGTGCGCCAGGAGCATGAGCGCGCGCCCCTTGCGTTGCGCGCCGTACACGGCGCCCTCGCCGTTCACCACCACGCCGTCGACCGGCCGTAGCCGCTCCAGCATCGATTCGAGGATGGCGCCGGCCAGCATCCGGTCCTCGGCGCGCTCCAGGCCGGACCGGTCCGCCGGGACGACGTCGGGCAGGTGCGGCCTTACCTTGTCGTACGCCGTCGCCGCCAGGGCCCGCACGAACGGCCGCCGGGGACCGTAGCGCGCCAGGAAGGCCGTGACCCGGCGCGTGCTGCGGCGGTCGGCGGGCGTGAGGCCCTGCAGCTCCTCCAGGTAGATGGTCGTCACGACCTCGTGCCCCGCCCCCTCGAGACCCTCCCTGAGGGCCGTGCTGGTGGCGCGGCAGCCCCAGTTGGGGTTGTGGGAACTGTCGTTGACGAGGCAGAGTCGCATGGCGTGGTTACCTGGTGGCCTCCGCCATCACCTCGGCGACGATCTCACCGGCCGTGTGGAGCGTCTCCTCGGGCAGCGTCGGGTGGACCTGGAACATCAGCGACGTCTCGCCGAGCTCGTGAGCGACATCGAGGGTGGCGGTCGGGGCGCGACCGGTGGTCGCGAACGCCAGCTCGCGGTAGACCTCGCTGCAGCTTCCCACCAGCACGGGCACGCCCGCCTCGTAGATGGTGGTCTGGACGCGGTCGCGCGTCCAGCCGGCTCGGAGCGTCTCTGGTCTCACGTAGGCGTAGAGCTTGTAGTAGGCGTGTTCGCTGCCCGTGGGCGGCCGCGGCACCCGCAGGCCGGGCAGCGGCTCGAGGTGGGAGCGCAGGATGGCGGCGTTGCGGCGCCTGTCCGCCACCGACTCCTCGAGCCGGGCGAGCTGGATGCGTCCGATGGCGGCCTGCACCTCGGTCATGCGCCAGTTGGTGCCGAACGACTCGTGCAGCCAACGGTAGCCGTTCGGGTGCTGCCTGTTGAAGACGGCGTCGTAGCTCTTGCCGTGGTCCTTGAACGACCAGGCGACCCGCCACGAGCGCTCGTCGTCGAGGGCGAGCAGGCCCCCCTCGCCGCCCGTGGTCATGATCTTGTCCTGGCAGAAGGAGAAGGCGGCGGCGTGCCCGATGCTCCCCACCGGCCTGCCGTGGTACGCGGCGCCGTGCGCCTGCGCGCAGTCCTCGATCACGGTGAGGTCGTTGGCGGCGGCCAGTTCGAGGATCGGGTCCATGTCGGCGGGCCAGCCCGCCAGGTGGACCACGATGATGGCCTTCGTGCGGGGCGTCAGGACGCGGTCGATGGTCTCGGCCGTGATGTTGCCGCTGTCGGGGTCGACGTCGGCGAAGACGGGGGTCGCGCCGCGCATGACCGCGGCGCTGGCCGAGGCGATGAACGTCCGCGGCGAGGTGACGACCTCGTCGCCGGGTCCCACGTCGAGCGCGACGAGGGCGAGTTCCAACGCGACGGAGCCGTTCATGACGGCGACGGCGTGGTCGCGGCCGAGGAACGCCGCGTACTCTCGCTCGAACGAGAACACCTCCTGGCCGGTCCACTGGTTGACCTTCCCCGACGTCAGCACGCGCTCCACGGCCGCGATCTCGTCCGGCTCGTAGTGGGGCCAGGGGGTCCAAGGTGCCCGCAAGACGTGATGGGTCATCTGGGCCATACGCTCACTCCCTCCGCGTCACGGTCGCGCTCGCGCTCGCGTTGGCCGCGACCAGCTGATCTCTGATGGTGCCGGCCAGCAGGCCGGCGTTGGCGGCGCCCACCGCCCGCCGCAGGGCGGCGACGACCGTGTGCCACAGGGTGAGTAGTTCGAAGCGCAGCGAACGGTCGTCGACGTGCGCCATGGCGATGCGCACCTTCGCCGGGACGAGGACGTCCTGGTAGAAGCCGTCGGGGTCGGCGGCGTCGGCGAGCAGGCGCTCCTCGTCCACCAGTTCGAGGCTGGCCACGGACGTGATGCCGGGCGGCACGTCGAGCACGCGGCGCATCTGCTCCGTGTAGTTTGCAACCACCTCCGGCACGTCCGGGCGCGGCCCGACCAGGGCCATCTCGCCCCGCACGACGTTCCATAGCTGGGGCAGCTCGTCGAGCTTGGTGCGGCGCAGCACACGCCCGAGCGGCGTGATGCGCGCGTCCGTCGAGGTGGTGACGCTGCCGCCCATGCGGTCGGCGCCGGCCACCATGGTGCGGAACTTCAGGATGGTGAACGGCGCCCCCAGGTAGCCGACGCGCACCTGACGGTAGATGACGGGGCCGGCCGACTGCAGCCTGATCACGAGCGCGATGGCCGCTAGCAGCGGCGACAGCAGGAAGAGGCCGGCGCCGGCCACGACGAGGTCGAAGGTGGAACGGGGGCGCAGGCGCAGGCTCGGTCGGAGCCGCGGGCCTGGCGCGTCGCGCCACGGCAGGGCGCTGCGCTCGAACGGCAGGCGCCCGGACGCCACTCGCGCCGCGCCCAGGAGGATGCCCAGGCCGTAGGTGACGTGGTAGGCGAGGAAGGAGGGCGGCAACGTGAGGAGCAGGCGCGGGTCGCGGAACGCGGCCGCCTGCTGGGCCGCCGCGGCGAGCGCCAGGAGGGCGTAGACCCCCGCCGTGGCGACGGACAGCACGCGCACGGCGGGCACGAAGGCGCCGAGCAGCAGGCCCACCAGCATGGCGGCGACGAAGATGGCCGGCACGACGTGGCGAGGCCGGAGCGAGTACGGCGCGACGTACCAGGTGAACGCGTTCCAACGCCCGGTGAGCAGGGCCTGACGCAGCAGGCCGCGCAGCGAGCCTTGGTTGAAGTACTCGGCCACGATGGTGGGGTCGAGCCACACGGTGCCGCCGGCCGCCCTGAGGCGGGCGTTGAACTCGTAGTCCTGGTTGCGCACGAGCCTCTCGTCGAAGAGGCCGTACCGCTCGAACGTCGTGCGCGGGTAGCAGCCGAAAGGGACGGTGTCGACGTAACCCGCCGCGCCGCCCGTCCGGAAGCGCGAGTCGCCCACCCCGAACTTGTGACACGACAGCGCCGCGACGGTCTCGGCGCCGAGGCCGCCGCCGCGGGGGAGGGTGCGCACGACCCCGCCCACGTTGTCGGCGCCGCTCGTCGCGAGGGCGGCCAGGCAGGCGGCCAGGTAGTCGGCCTGGTAGACGCAGTGGACGTCCATGCGCGCGACCACGGGCGCCGTGGCCCGCTCCAGCGCGACGTTCAGACCGGTCGGGACGATGTGACGGGGGTTGTCGAGCAGCGTGACGCGGGCGTCCGTTGCGGCGCGCGCCGCCACGATCTCGCGGGTGCCGTCGGTCGACATACCGTCGATCACGATCACCTCGAGCGTGCGCCCGTCGAGGCGCTGGGCGAGGAGGGAGTCGAGGCAGGGGCCGATGAAGCGCGCCTCGTTCCGGCACGGGAGGATGACCGACACGTCCGCCGTCATGCCGGCACCTCGTGAGCGGCGGCGGTGGCGCGGCCGCCGCCCGGAGCGGGCGTCGCCAGGGGCGTCGCCAGGGGCGTCGCCAGGGGCGCCGCCAGGGGCGCCGCCTCGGGCAGGTCGAGGTGATCGGCGAAGCGCCTCAGCCATACCTCCAGCGCCAACCTGGCGAAGATCTGCCGGTACCAGACGCCGCTGCGGCGCTCCCCGCGCTGCGCGTACCGCGCGTAGGTGGCCAGCAGCGGTTCGCGCCGGATCAGGCCGTGCCGGAAGAGGAGTGCGTCCGGGCCGAACATCTCGAGGGTCTTGGGGCGCAGCGCGCCTCGCAGCCACTCGCTCTGCGGGAGCGTGAAGCCCTGCTTGTCGCGGCGCCACACGGTCTCCTCCGGCAGGTCCGCCGCGAGCGCGCTGCGGAACACGTGCTTCGTGAAGCCGTCGCGCACCTTGAGGGCCGGGTCGAGGGGGAGGAGCTTCTCGACCAGGCGGTAGTCGAGGAACGGCAGCCGCACCTCGCGCCCGTGCGCCATCGACATGCGGTCCTCGTAGTGCGTCAGCTGCGGCACGCTCAGGGACGTGAGGTCGAGGCTCTGGCGCTCCTGCACCGTCATGCCCGGCGCCAGGCCCACCGGCACGTCGCGGCCGTACTGAAGCGCCGAGCCCAGGTCGGAGCCGACCACCGAGCCGACGCCGGGGAGGTAGCGCCTGGCCTCGGCGAGGCTGAACTGCTGCGCGAGGGTGCCGTGGCGCAAGGCCGCCCCCACTTCGCGCAGGGCGGCCGTCGGGTGGCGCGCCCGCAGCAGGGCCTGCAGCTGGAACCCCACGTACTTCCGGTAGCCGCAGAGGAGCTCGTCGGCCCCCTGCCCGCTGAGGACCACGCCCACGCCCAACGAGCGGGCCGCCTGCATGAGGAGGTAGTGCGCCACCGAGGTGAAGCTGCCGACGGGCTCGTCGTGATGCCAGGTGACCGTGTCGAGGAGGTCGAACGCCTCGTGCGGACCGAGGTCGATGGGCACCTTGTGGGTCTCGGCGCCAAGGTGGTGGGCGACGGCGTCCGCGTGCCGCGACTCGTCGAAGCGGGCGTCGGCGCTGACCGCCGACAGGAGGGTCAGCTTCACCTCCGGCCGCGCCGCGGCGGCCGCCGCGATGGCGCTAGAGTCGACGCCGCCCGAGAGCAGCACGCCCACGGGCACGTCGGCCCGCAGCCGCAGCCTCACCGCGTCGAAGAACAGCTCGCGGATCTCGGCGCGGAGGTCGTCCTCGGTGGTGGGAGGGGCGACGCGCGCGGCGTCCGGCGCCCAGTAGCGCCGCACGTCGACGTGGAGCTCGGCGGCGCGCAGGTCGATGGTGGCGTAGGTGCCCGGCGGGAGGCTCTCGATGCCAGCGAAGAACGTGGCGCTCGAGTGGTCGATCAGTGCCTGTTGCAGGTACGCCCTGACCGTCGCCAGGTCGAGGGGGCGCCGGCGAGCGTCCATGGCGAGCAGCCCCTTGATCTCCGAGGCGAACGCCACGCGCCCGTCGGACACGTCGAGGTAGAGCGGCTTGATGCCGAGCCGGTCGCGCGCCAGCACGAGCCGGCCGCCGCGCAGGTCCAGCCAGGCGAGCGCCCACATGCCGTTGAAGGCGTTGAGGGCCCGCTCGACGCCCCATTCGCGCAGCGCCGCGGCGACGACCTCCGTGTCGGAGTCGCTCGCGAACGTGACGCCCTCCGCGACCAGGCGGCGCCGCAGCGCGGCGTAGTCGTAGACCTCGCCGTTGTAGACGATGACGTCCAGTCCGTCAGGACCGGTCATCGGTTGGGCCGCCCTGTCGCTGAGGTCGATGATCGCCAGGCGCTGATGGCCGAGGCCCACCCACCAGTCGCCGACGCCCTCGACGAGGCGACCGGCGCCGTCGGGACCCCGGTGCGCCTGCGCCGCCTCTGCCAGGTCGAGGCGGCCAGCGACGGCCTCTCGCGGCATAACGCGCCGCCCCACGATCACGCCATCAATCCCGCACATGAACGGCTCCTCTCGTCCCCAGCGCGGCCCGCCACGCCACCAGGTAGGTGGAGATGGCGGAGTCGAGCGAAAAATGCTGCAGGGCCCACTCCTGGCCGGCCCGCGCAGTCGTGGTCCTGACGGCGGACCGCTCCAGGTAGCGCAGGCAGGCGTCGGCCGCGGCCTCGACGTCGTGGATGGCGACCACGCTGCCGTGCGCCGAGTCGGGCACGAGATCCCGGATCGCGAACGTGTCGGAGACCACGCAGGCGCAACCGGCCGCGAGGGCCTCCTTGACGACGTTCGGCACCCGCTCGGTGAGCGACATGAACAGGAAGACCTCGGCCCGCGCCAGGGCCTCCGCCACCGCCTCCTGCGGCAGGTGACCCGCGAAGGTGACGTCGCGCAGGCCCAGCTCGGCGGCGCGGCGCTCCAGCTCCGGGAGCTGGTCCCCGCCGCCCAACACCTCGAGCGAGGCGTATGGGGCGGCGGCGACCACGCGCGCGAAGGCCTCCAGCACGTCGAGCATGCCCTTCTCGGGGTCCAGCCGCCCGACGCTGACGATGCGGCCCCGCACCCTCGTGCCCGCGCGGCACTCGAACAGCCTGGTGGGGATCCCGTCGGGCACGACGTCGACGCGCCACTCCGCCACGCCGAACGCCGCGCAGATCTCCGCCACGTTGTCGTGCGAGAGCGTCCGCAACCAGGTGGCGCCCTGCGCCACGCCGGCAGTCAGACCGTAGCGCAGGTCGATGTCGTACGCGCTGAACGACATGGAGAGGACGGTGCCCGGCAGCTCGCGCTCGACGAGGAACCCGACCATGCTGGGGTAATGCGCCCAGCAGAGGTGCACCACGTGCGGCCTGCGCGAGCGGATCTCGCCGAAGACCTCGAGCACGCGCGGCAGGAGCACGAGGCTCCGGGCAAGCAGCTCCGGTTGGCGCCAGAGGCTCGTCACCAGCGCCCGCAGCAGCGCCAGGGCCGCGGCGGGGATGGTGGCGGCGACGCCGACGCCGCGGAGGAGCGAGGCGAACCGCGCCCGCGTCACCGTCACGGCGGCCAGGCCCCGCTCCCGCGTCAGGCGCGCGCTCGCCGGGTGCGCCGGCCTGAGAGCGTGCACCGTCACGGCGGCGCCGCGGCGCGCGAGCTCCCTCACGTCGTGCGACGTGAACGTCTCCGACGGCATGGGGAACCCCATGGTCACGTAGCTGATGACCAGGCCGTCGGCGCGCGGGGTCACGGCGCGACCTCGCGGGCGGGGAGCCGACGCGGCGCGGCGCGGGCCAGCAGGGCGGGCCCCACGTCGCAGGTGAGGAGGGCGAGCAACAGCCACGTCGACTTGTCGTAGGCGGAGCCCTTGGGCAACATGGCCACCACCAGCGTCAGGAACAGGAAGATGCGCGCCAGGCGGGCGGGCGATGGCGGCGCGATGAACTGGGCGAGGAGCGTGAGCGCCAAGGCGGCGACGTAGAGAGCCAGCCCGACGAGGCCGGTGCCGACCGCCACCGCCAGGAAGGCGTTGTGCGGCGCCCAGCCGTTGCCGAGGATCGGGCGGACGGCCGCGCGGAAGGCGTTGTTGCCGTAGCCGAAGGCGGGCCGCCCGATGAGCGCCAGCCACCCGCCGTGCCAGATCTCGGCGCGGCCCGTGAAGTCGGATTGGGTCAGGTCGTGGCCGAGGGTCGAGATGCGCTCCATGTTCGGCAGGGCCCGCTCCGCCAGGTCGGGTGGCAGCAGCGCCAGCGTGGTGACGGCGGCAGCCACGGCCACCACCAGCCCCACGCGCACGCTGCCGCGCAGGCGCACCGCGGCGAGGGGGAGCTGGGCGGCGACCAGGAGGGTGAGCAGGACCCCGCTACGCGAGCCGGTGAGCACGAGCGCGAAGGGCGCCAGGCCAAGGAAGGCCAGGTTGAAGACGGTCGAGAGAGGGCCCCTCCGCTGCGTCACCAGCCACCACGCCACGCCCATGGCGAGGGCGAGGATGGTGGCCACCTCGTTCTGGTTCTCGCCCGCCGAGGCTATGCGCCCGTCGATGCGGATGGTGTCGGGGCGGAACAGGAACACCCACAGGACGTTGACCGCCACCACCGTGGCGCCCAACACCAACGACTGCAGCACCGCGTTGCGGGCTCGAGCGTCCTGGCAGAGTTGCCACACCAGCCAGACGAGCAGGAGGAGCTGGACCATCGTCGTGAGTCCCTCGCGGCTCGCGTCGGTGTCGACGGTCCAGAAGTAGCTGAGGGCCAGCCACGCCGTGTAAGCCGCCGTGACCACGAGGAGGAGCGACGGCGGGCGCAGCCGCACCCGTCCGGGTTCCAGCAGGCTCAGGAGACCGAGCAGGGCCGCGGCGAAGCCGACCAGCCGCGCGACCGAGCCGACGCCCTCCAGCACGACGGCCTCCTCCCACGGCACGGCGAACACCGTCACGCATAGTGCCGCCAGCGCCACCCCGGCGAGTCCGCCGGGCGCCGTCCGGCTCGCGCCAGTCACCGCGCCGCTCCCGCGGCGCCGAGGCGGGTGAGCAGGCGTCCGGCGCCCTTGCCGATGGCGGCGCCGAGCAGGAGGGTGCCCGTGGCCGGCCGGGTGACGATGGCAGCGAGGGCGTAGCGGGCCGCGGCAGCGTACCGGCCGGCCACCACGCAATCCTCCACGTAGGAGAGCCCCCAGCGCGCGCCCATCCGGCGCTTCCAGCGGGCGATCGCCCCGGCGCTCAGGCCGCCACGCTCGCGCAGGAGGCGGCCGGGGACGTCCACCACCAGGTGGTCGTTGCGGAGCCGGCTCGCCGGCGGCGTGCGGAAGGTGGCGTTGTCGTCGTGCTTGTTCCAGACGGCGGCGACCGTGTCGACGAAGCCCACGTCGTTGCCCGGCAGCAGCGACAGCAGCGCCACGGTGTCGCTACCAACGCAGTCGTACGCGTAGAAGCCCGCGCTCAGGGCGAGGTCGCGGCGGTAGAGGGCGGCCGCGTGGGGGATGCTCACGCTGCCGGCCGCGTAGGCGAGCAGCAGGTCCAGGCCCGAGTTGAAGCGCGGCAGGCCGCGGTTCACCTCGGTGGCCTCGTAGCCGGTCCGGGAGGTGTAGTCGTGCGCGCGCCCGAAGACGAGCGCCAGGTCGGGACGCTCCACGAACAGCTCGACCGCTCGCGCCACGAACTCCGGGTCGAGCAGCCAGTCGTCGCCGTCGAGGTTGAGCACGAGGTCGCCCACGGCGTCCGCGGCCAAGGTGGCGCGGTAGTTGCCGGTCCGGCCGAGGTTCGTTACGCGCCTGACGTAGGTGAGACGCCGGTCGAGCAGGTACGGGGCCACGACGGCGGGCGTGGCGTCGGGCGAGGCGTCGTCGGCGACCACCACCTGCAGGGGGGCGTACGTCTGCGCCAGGGCGCTCTCCAACGCTCGCGGCAGGACGTCGGCCTGACCGTACGTCGGGATCATGATGGTGGCGATGGGGGCGGACGGGCTCACGCGGGCACCGCCTCCACGGGCGCGCCGGCGGCGACGGGGAGGGCGCGGGTGATGGCCGCCTCCACCACCCGGGCGCTGCGCAACGCGGCGCCGCGGGGGCCGGCGAACATGCTCTGCGCCAGGGGCCTTGCCGCCGCCACCAGCCCGGCCGCCAGTTCGGGGGCGGCGAGCGCGGTCGCCACCGTGCGCCTCAGCTCCGCCTCGGTGGAGGCGTGCGGCAGGCCCCGCGCGGCCCAATCGACCGGGGCGGTCTCGGGCAGCACCTGAACTGCCGGCACGCCGATGGCGGCAGCCTCGAGCAGCAGCGTCGTCTGGCTGCCGACGACGACGCCGGCCGCCGGCAGCAGGTCGTAGCTGTCGGCGCCCGTGACCACCTGCTCGCCCGCCACCACGCCTTCCGCGACGAGAGCGCGGTACTTCGCGAGGGACTCGCCGGGGTGGGGGCGGTAGCGCACCAGTCCCTTGGGCAGCCCCGCGAGCGCGCGGGCCGCCAGGCGGAGCGCGCGCGTGTCGACGCTCTCGTCGTAGTTGGTCCCGAAGTAGACGACGCCCGCGCCCGCGGCGGCGCCGGTCGCCTGGCGCGCCTTGAGCAGGAGCTCGAGCCTGGGGTTGCCGACCACCGTGGTAGGCGGCGTGGGGCCGGGGAACTTCTTGAGCTCGGCGCTGAAGTATGGCCCCCACGTCATGAGGAGCGACGCGCCGAGGAAGTCGTGCTCCGGCCAGGCGCCGCTGAACACCCCGTGCTGCATCAGGAGCAGGGGCACGCGCGCCTCCCGGAACGCGGTGAGGACGCCCGGGTCGAGGTTGGTGTGGATGGCCAGGCCGACCCTCGCGCCGGTGGTGGCGAGGGCGCGGCCCGTGATGACGGCGTCCCACGCCTGCACCTTCAGGAGCGTCCGGAGGTCGCGGCGGGCCCCGTCGTCGAGTCCCCAGCTCCGCGCGAACCGCTCCTCCTGTCCCCGCGCGGCGGCGTAGCGCGCTCGTGCCGCCGCCACGGCGCCGCCCGCCGCCTGGTGCCAACCGCCACCCGCGGCGAGGTGGGCGACGCGCGTGCCGCGCTTCTCCAGCTCGGCGGCGACGGGGACGAGAAGGGCGTGGTAGTCGTTGCGGGCGGGCACGTGCATCATCAGGACGTCGGCCGCGCCGAGCGGGTCGGGGTTGCGGGCCTGCCCCCAGGCGGAGCGGGCGGCGCGCGCCAGCACGGGCCAGGTCAGGGCGGCGCGCTCCGTCAGGGACGCGCGCGCGGCGCCGCGCGCGCCGGCCGGCGCGAAGAGCTGCTCGCCCGCCGCGAGGCGCCTCAGCAGGTGCGCGGCGTCCGCGAAGGGCGCCGCGTAGTCGGCGACGAGTTCCGCGTGGAACTCCGCGAAGCCGGGGACGGAGTCGCTGCACGCGGTCATGCCGGGCCCTCCCTGTCGTGGAAGACCTGCGAGTAGACCTCGCGGGCCTGGGAGAGGTCCGCGGGCCGCCCCACGTCCTGCCAGTACTCGTGGACGGGGAAGCTCGACACCTTGCGGGTGTTGTGCAGGAGCTCCACGAGTAGGCTCGTCATGTCGTAGTACTCTCCGGCCGGCACCAGCTCGAGGCACTCGGGCTCGAGGGCGTAGATGCCGGCGTTGATGAAGTAGTGCGTCACGGGCTTCTCGACGAGTTGGGTGACGTGCTCCTCGCTGAGCTCGACCACGCCGAACGGGACCTCTTGGCTGTAATCGCGCACCGCCATGGTGGCGGCCGCGCCGGTGGCGGCGTGGAAGTCGAGCATGCGCCGGTAGTCGACGCGCGTCAGCACGTCGGCGTTCATGACGAGGAGCGTCTCCTGCGGGAGGGCGGGCAGGAGCCCGAGCGCGCCCGCGGTGCCCAGGCGCCGGTCCTCGCGTAGGTAGGTGATGTGCGCGCCCCAGCGCGAGCCGTCACCGAAGTACCGCTCGATCATCTCGGCGCGGTAGTTGACGGAGATGGCGAAGCGGCGGAAGCCCTGCCGGCAGAACCCCTCGACGATGGTCTCGAGGATGGGGTGTGGCCCCACGTTCAGGAGCGGTTTCGGCGTGTCGCGCGTCAACTCGCCGAGGCGCGTGCCGAGGCCGCCCGCCATCAACACCACGAGGTTGTCGTGGAGCGCGGCGGGGCGCGGGAGCGCCACGGCCAGCGCCACGACCCTGCCGGCCTCGTCCACGAGCGGGATGCGGAACAGGGAGCTGCGCTGCATGAGGGCGTCGACGTACTGCGGGGACGCCCCGGCGGGCGCCGTGAGCGGCGCCTCGTTCTGGATGGTCGCCACGCTGTCCGACAGCTGCGCGCCCCTGAGGAGGCCGCGCCTGACGTCGCCGTCGGTGACGATGCCGAGGAGGCGACCGGCCGCGTCGACGACCAGGGCCGTCTGCAGCTCGTTGACGTCGATGGCAAGGATGGCTGTGCGGATCTCGTCGGTTGGGGCGACCTGAAGTCGCTTGGTGTCGGTGATGAACATCGTGCCCACGCTTTGCGCTCTCCGGGGGTGAGATGCCTAGCAGAGCGTTTCCGTGGAGTGACTGTAGTGCCGCGCGCCCGTCCGGGGTGTGCAGCCGTCACGCCCGCCCGGCCGGGCGCCTTGCGGCCTGCCCCGCGCGCCGCTCAGCCAGTCGGGCGACCGATCGGACGCGCGGGCGAGCCGACCACGACGGCGCCCGCCGGCACGTCCGAGGTCACGACGGCGCCGGCGCCCACGATGGCGCCCGCCCCCACGTGCAACTTGGGCAGCACGACCGCGCCGAGCCCGAGTTGCGCCTCCGCGGCGAGGGTGACGCCGCCTCCGAGTACCGCCCGCGGGGCGAGGTGAACGCCACGCTCGAGGACGCAGTCGTGCTCGACGATGGCGCCCGTGTTGACGATGACGTCGTCCATGAGGCCGGCGCCGGGGTTGACGACGGCGCCGGCGAGCACCTGCACCCCCTCCCCAAGCGCGACGCCCCGCGCCACGGTGGCGCGGGCGTGCACGACGGTGGCGAGGCGGTAGCCGTCCGCCCGGAGGCGCGCGGCGAGCGCGTGACGGGCCACGTGGCGTCCGAAGCCGACCACGGCCACGACGACGTCGAAGCGAAGCGCGGGGTACGCCTCCAGCTCGTCGTCGGCGCCCACGACGGGCACGCCGGCCAGGGTGGAGCCGTGCTTGCTCGCGTCGGGGTCGAGCACCGCCACGACCTCGCGCGCGCCGGTGGATCGGAGGGCGTCGAGCACCACGCGCGCGTGGCCGCCCGCGCCCAGCAGCACGACGGGCCGCGGAGCTCCCACCGGCGCCCCGGCACTCACGCCGTCACGCGAGGTCGTCCCACTCGAGCTCGTGGTCGGCGGGGAGGTCGCGCGCCACGGCGCGGCCGACGACGGCGGGGTACTGGTCGGGGTCGATGCCGGTGCCGGGGCGCTTGAAGTCCAGGTCCTCGAGGGCGAGCACCGTGCCGGCGCTCACCGCGCGGCGCAGGACGACGCGGCGCCGGAACTTGCGCCGCTTGGCCAACTCCGCCTCGCTGACGCGGCGCGCGCTGCCGCCGAGCGCTCGCTGCACGAAGCCGAGGTCCCGCGCGAGCTCCGCCAGCTCGCCCGGGTCCGCCGAGATGGCGTGATCCCACCCGGGCAGCTCCTTGTCGAGCGTGAAGTGCTTCTCCACCAGGCAGGCGCCGAGGGCGACCGCGGCGAACGCCGCGGCGGTGCCCAACGTGTGGTCGCTGAAGCCCACCGGGGTGCCGAAGGCGCTCTCGAGCATGGGGATGTTACGGAGGTTGACGTCGTCCGGGTCGGGGGGGTAGATCGACACGCAGTGGAGCAGGACGACCGGACCCGACCCGGCCTCCGCGAGCGTGTCGACGGCCCTGCCGACCTCGCCGAGGGTGGCCATGCCCGTCGAGAGCAGCACCGGCTTGCGGGTGGCCGCGACGCTGCGTAGCAGCACGGGGTGGTTGACGTCCATGGAGGCGATCTTGTAGGCCGGCACGTCGAGCTCGGCGAGCATGGCGACCTCCTCGGGCGCGAACGGGGTGGAGAGGAAGGCGATGCCGAGCTCGGCGCAGTGCCGCGCCACCTCTGCGTGCATGGCGGGCGTCAACTGGTACGCCTCCACCATCTCGCGCAGGCTGCCGAAGTGCTTCTTCTTGTCGGCGTAGCTCGTGTTGCGCTCGTACTCGGCCCGGCCGACCAGGCTGGAGGCGCTCCACGACTGGAACTTGACCGCGTCTGCCCCCGCCGCGTGGGCGGCCTCGACCAGGCGGTGGCAGAGCGCGAGGTCGCCGTTGTGGTTGGAACCTACCTCGGCGATCAGGTAGGGCTTGCGTCCGGGTCCGACGGGGACGCCGCCGATCCTCACGGGTTCGGGTGCGAAGTCGGGGTTCGGTTGCGTCACGAGATCCGTTGCCTCCAGTCACGAAGCCATTCCCACCACCGGTATATCCGCCCGTCGGCGTTCAGGGCGGTGACGTAACGGCGCAGCGCCCGTGGGTCGTCGACGACCTGGGCGCGGAAGGCGACGAGGTCGTCCCTGGCGGCCTCCACCAGCGCCTGCAGCGTGGGCGGCAGGGCGTGGCGCGGCAGGCGCGGCGCCAACAGCCGCGCGTGGTGGCCCGCCACCAACGGCACCGCCCGCTGCACCTGCTCGGCGCTGAAGGGGCGGCGCACGCCCGCCATGCTGCCGCGGTGAAGGCGGTAGCCGAGGCGGGGCGTGGCGTCGAACGCGAGGCGCGCGCCGGCGGCCAGCGCGCGCACGGCGACGAGCCAGTCGAGGAGCCTGACGCCCTCCTCGGAGGGGAGGGCGGCGAGGAGGGTCTCCGAGCGGTAGGCGGCGTTGCCGAACCCCACCACGTTGCAGCCGGAGAGCAGCTCCGGCCACGACGCGAAGGCGCCAGCCTCGAAGCGGCCGCCGCTCGGCGCGCCGGCGTCGTCGAGCAGCTCCATGGCGCACGCCGCGACGTCGGCGCTCGCCAGGGCCGCGCGCGCCGCCGCCACCCGACCGGGCAGGGGCACGTCGTCCGAATCCACCAGCACCACTCCCTGCGTGCCGGGCAGGACGCCGCGCAAGACGGCCACCCGCAACTCGACGGGGTCCTCGTGGCCCGAGTCGCGCAGCAGGCGGGTGCGGCCTGCGAGGTCGGCGGCCGCGGTCGCCACGTAGGGCGCCACCTCGTCCTCGTTGACGTCGTCGAGCGCCATCACGAGCTCGAAGTCGGCGTCGTCCTGCCGCGCCAGGCCGGCCAGGAAGGCGCCGAGGAACGGCAGGCCGGCCCGGTAGGCGGTCGTGAAGACGAGGAGCGGCGCGCTCACGCGCTCACGCGGGGTCGTGGCGGGGTGGGGTGGCGCCCGACGGGGCGGCGCCCGCCTCGAGCAGGGTGGCGGCCAGCTCGAGGTCGGCGGGCTCGTCGATGTCTAGGGCGTGGCGCCACGGGAGGGGCTCGCCGCGCACCCCGGGACCGTAGAAGGTGCCGGCACTCACCAGCGCGGCGGACCTGGCCCACCAGATCGCCCCGGTGGGGCAGTACAGGCTCGGGAGGTCCTGGCTGCGCCCCGCCAGGGCTTCGGGGAAGAGCGGCTCGATGGCGCCCGCCTCCCCCAGCCGCACGGCCCACCACGCGACCTGCCACCCGAACGGCGCCACCGAGACCTGGAACGGGGCGCCGGAGGCCAGGAACGCCGCCGCGCTGGCGCGCACGTCGGCGGCGTCGCGCAGCGGGCAGTTGGGGAGGAGTTGCGCGACGACCGGGTAACGGTCGGCGCCACCCAGGGCCCTGAGCGCGTCGAGCGTCACGGCCGAGCTCGGCGTGTGATCGTCCGCGAGGTCGGCGCCGCGCGCGAGCACCTCGGCGCCGGCCGCGGTGGCAGCCGCGGCGACCTCCGCGTCGTCGGTGCTGACCACCACCCGCCGGAAGGCGCCGCTGGCGAGGGCGGCCGTCACCGTGTAGGCGAGCAGCGGCTTGCCCCCGAGGCGCCGCACGTTCTTGCGGGGCACGCGCTTGGAGCCCCCTCGCGCCGGGATGACGGCGAGGGCGGCCGAAGGCGGTCCGGCGTCCTCCTCCGCCTCGGCCGAGCGCGGGGCCGGCGTCACGGTGCCGCCCGCAACGCGGGAGCGGGTGGCGTGACGGGGACGTTGGCGTAACGCTGGGCGTACGGGTCGGGCACGAGGCCGAGCTCGATGGCCCGCTTGACCTCGGCGATCCCGTCCGGGAGCCGCTTCGTGACCGCGAACCCCAGGCGCTCGCGGATCTTGCGGAAGGAGACCCGGTAGTCGCGCGGGTCCTCCTGTCTCTCGACGTAGCGGACGACGCCGCCCGGCACCTGCCGCAAGATGGCGTCGACGACGTCCTGCTTGCGGAAGTTCTCGGCGTCGTCGCCCACGTTGAACACCTCGCACGCCACCGCCTCGCGGGGCGCGGCGAGGACGAGCGCCGCGGCGCGCGCCAGGTCGGCGACGTGACAGTACGGGCGCCAGAACCGCTCGCCGAACACGACCAGCTCGTGGCCGGTCACCAGGTCGCGGGTGAACTCGTTCACCGTCAGGTCGAAGCGCATGCGCGGCGAGACGCCGTGCACGGTCGCGAAGCGCAACGAGGTGGGCGCGCACGTCGACGTCCTGCCCCGCTCGGCCAGGTACGCCTCCACCGCGACCTTCGTCTCGGCGTAGAGCGACACGGGGCGCAGCTCCGAGGTCTCGTCCATCACCGCGTCGGGGTCCGCCATCTTGCCGTAGTTGGAGCAGGTGGAGGCGAACACGAAGCGCTTCACCCCCGCCGCCTCCGCCAGGTCGAAGAGGCGCTGCGAGGCCAGCAGGTTCACCTCGCGCGCGAGTTCCGGCTCGCGCTTGCAGGCGGGGTCGCCCACGATGGCGGCGAGGTGGACGACGGCGTCGGCCCCCTCGAGCACCCGCCTGACCGCGCCCTCGTGCCTGACGTCGCCACGCTGGATCGTGAGGGCCTCGTCGTCCGCCAGCGGCAGCAGCGCCTCGCCGCCGACCCGCATGGCGTCGAGCACCCGCACGGCGTGCCCCGCGCGTAACAACTGCCGCACCAGGACCGAGCCGATGTAGCCCGCTCCTCCCGTCACCACCACGATGTCTCTCACGAGTTCCAGCCCTTCCGCCGCGCGCGGCGCTCTCATGCCGACCCGACCGGCTCGCCCTCCGGCCCGCGCCGTGCAGCGCGCGGCGGCTGCACGAGCGCCCTGAACTCGGGCGAGGTTGCCAGCAGGTCGTCGTAGGCGCCTCGCGCCACGATCGTGCCGCCCTCCACGAGGCAGATGAGGTCGCAGCCGCGCACGGTCGACAACCGGTGCGCCACGATCAGCACGGTGCGCCGGCCGGCCATGGCTTCCAGGGCGTCGAGCACGGCGCGCTCGGTGACGTTGTCGAGCGCGCTGGTGGCCTCGTCGAACACGACCACGGGCGGGTCGTGGTAGAGGGCGCGCGCGATGGCGAGCCGCTGCCGTTGACCGCCGCTGAGCCGCAGGCCCCGCTCGCCGACCTGGGTGAGGTAGCCGTCCGGCAGGCGCGCCACGAACCGGTCGAGCTGGGCGGCCGCGGCGGCGCGCCGCAGCGCGGCCTCGTCCACCTCCTCGCCGGGCACCCCGAAGGCGATGTTCTCGGCCACCGTGCCGTTGCAGAGGAAGGCCTGCTGCGAGACGTAGCCGACGCTCGCCTGCCACCCGCGCACGTTGGCGGCGTCGAGAGGGACGCCGTCGACGAGCACCGCGCCGCCGCTGGGGGTGAGCAGGCCCAGGATGAGGTCGACGAGGGTCGTCTTGCCGGACCCGGTCGTCCCGACGAACGCGACCGACGAGTTCTTGGGGATGGTCAGGTCGATGCCCGTCAGGCTCGGTGGTGACCCCGGGTAGGCGTACCAGACGTCGCGCAGCTCTATCGCCTCCCTCAGCCCCGTCGGCTCGCTCCTGCCGAGGTCGGTCCCGGCGGGAACCGCCAGGTCGCGCTCCAGCACGCCGAGCGACGGCAGGGAGAAGCGCAGCTGCGTGATCGCCTCGAACATCTGTTGCACGGCGGGCATGAGGCGGTAGCTCGCGAAGGCGTACAGGCCGATGAGGGGCAGCACCGTGGCCGTCGAGTGGTTGGTGGCGAGGAGCTGCAGGACGATCATGATGATGCCACCGAACGCGATGACCTCCAGCCCGTACTTCGGGACGACGTTGATGACCCTTTGGGTGACCGTGAGGGCGGAGAAGCGCTCGGAGGCGGCGCGGAAACGGTCGACGTAGGTCCGCTCGCGACCGGCGACCTTGACGTCCTTGACGCCGCCGAACGCCTCCGATATGGCTCGGAAACGCACGGCGTCGACCGCCAGTCGCTCGGCGCCGAGGCGCTGCAACGTGCGTCTGACGACGAGGAAGACCAGGGCGTAGGCGGAACCGAGGGCGGCGCTCACCGTGAGGGCCAGGACCGGGTCGACCACCACCAGCAGCGCGATCACGGACACGGCGGCCGCGAAGCGCGCCATCAGCTGCAGCATGGGCGTCAGCACCTTGGACACGACCTCGGAGACCTCGACGAGGATGTTCTTGCCGAGCTCGGCGGTGTCGGCCCTCAGGAAGGCGGCGTAGGGCCTGCCGAGGTAGGCGGCCATGAGCCGTGTCTGCCACAGGTGGTTCTGTCGCAGGGCGAAGCGGTTGAGGAGGTAGGTCACGAACACCGCGAAGCCGTTGCTGAGGACCAGCACCGCGAGGGACGCCGCCCCGAGGAAGAGGAGGAAGCTGGTCGTGCCGGTGAAGCCGAGCGCGTGGTAGACCGCGCCGAGGTAGCGGTTCCCGATGGCGTCGGTCGGGTTGGCCACCACCGCCAGGAACGGCATGACGGTCGCCACCCCCACGGTCTCCATGACGGCCATGAGGATCATCGCCGGCAGCAGCCAGTAGGCGCTGCGCCGCTGCGGCGGCGGGAGCAGGGCGAGGAGGCGCCTGGCGGTGGCGGGGATCACGGCTCAGCGGCCCTCGAGGAGCGCCGAGATGAAGGAGGCGGCGGGCAGGTAGATGCGCCGCGGCGGTTGGCCCCGCTCGAGCGCGGCGTAGACGGCGGCGGAGACCTCGGCGACCTTGCCGCTCGCGTCGAAGGGCGCGAGCGAGCCGAACGGCATGATGCCCCACTGGGCGCTGGTCAAACGGTCGTAGCCGGGGTCGTGGGGCGGTAGCGGCGCGGCGGCCAGGTCGGCGAAGGGGCGCTGACCGCCCACGTCGACCGCGAAGTCGGTGGCGCCGTTGTCGATGACGAAGGTGGCGATGCCGCGGGCCAGTCGCGTGAGGAACTCCGTCGACGCGAACGGCTCCATGCCCTCGGAGGCGAGCTCGAGCACGGTCTGCACCGTGTAGGCCGCGTATATGGTCGGCTGGAAGTAGTGCACGTAGGAGTCCTCGCCCTGGATGCCCTGCCCCCAGACGAACGCCGGCCCGCTGTCGGTCGGCTCGGCCAGGAACTCGTCCTTCAGGGCGTCGGCCAGCGACTGGGCCTCCGCCGTGTAGCCGTCGTCGCCCGTCAGCAACCCCATGTAGTGGAAGTAGCGCACCGTCTGCAGGTACGGATGCATGAGCTCGGTGTAGAGGTAGTCGTAGCCGGTGGTGCGCGAGCGGGCCCGCCACTTCGGCTCGAAGTCGTCCTTGAGGTAGCTGAGCCAGAAGTCGGCCCGTTCGGCGTAGTCCACGCCGCCCGGGCTGACCTGGTCGCGGTTCTGCTGGTACGCCCACGCCACCGCCGCCACCAGGCCGTGGGTCATGTCCTCGTCCATGGTGTGGTAGTCGTCGCCGTACCACTGCGAGTTGTCGGGGTCGTGGAGCCACGTCCAGTTGAGGTAGCCGTCGCCGTTCGTGTCGCGCAGGGTCGAGCGCGCCACCTGCATCGGCTTGTCGACCTCGTCGAGCAGGGCCAGGTCGCCGGTCAGGCGGAACACCTGGAGCAACGTGCTGACGTGGACGTTGACCACGCGCCCGATCTGGTAGAGGTCGCCGGTCGCGGCCGCCTCGAGGCTGTTGGGGTAGATGCCCGGGGCGCGCAGGGCGGTCCAGAACCGGTCGTACCAGACGCGCGCGTCGGGCGGCAGGGTGCTCGCGTCGAAGGTGGCGTCGGCCCGCAGGCCGGCCTCGATGGCGTTCCCGCCCTTGCAGGCGACGAGGGCCGCCACGAGCAGCAGGGCGGCGACCACCAGGGCGGCGGCCAGCGGCGTGGCGCGCGCGCGGCGCGCCGCCCCAGGGGCGAGTGGGCGCCCGGCGCCGCGCCGACCCCCCGTCACGGCGCCCCCCGCGACGTCTCGAGCCCGGCGGGGAGGGGGACGGCGTAGACGCTCCCGCCGGCCTCCGTGGCGGACGGCACGCCGACCAGGAGCAGGCCGGAGCCGGCGGCGAGCGACACGTAGCGAAGCTGCGGCGTGACGTGCTCCACGAGGGTCGTGGGCTTCCCGCCCTGCGCACCTTGCGAGTAGAGCAGGACCTGCACCCGGCCGCCGGTGAGGCCGTTGTCGGTGGCGACGGCCACCAGCAGGTAAGCGCCCGACAGGGCGACGTCGACGCCGAAGCGCTCGCCGCTCCCGCCGAGGGGGCCGACCCGCGTGAGGTACTCCCAGGCGGCGCCGACGCGCCGGTAGAGGAAGACGGGCCCCGAGCGGTAATCGCCGTAATCGCCGCCGGGCGCGCCGATCGCGAGGACGTCCGTCGTGACCGCCACGCTGCCGCCGAAGTAGTGGGCGTTGGCGTCGGGCGGCGGGCTCAGGCGTTGGACGAGGTCGGCGCCGTCGGGTCCGACGCGGTACACGTAGACGGCGCCGCTACCGTTGGGGCCGGGCGCGTCTTGCATGGCGCCGACCGCCAGGACGTCGCCGGCGAGGGCGATGCTCGAGCCGAAGAGGGCGCCGGGCGTCAGCCCGATCGGCACGAGCGCCGCCGCCTCGCGCCACTCCCCTCGCGCCCTCCGGTAGAGGTGCACGGCGCCCGGCCGGTACGAGGGCGCACCGGCGTGTTCCGCCCCCACCACCAGGAGGTCCCCTTGCAGCGCGACCTCGGCCCCGAAGTGGGTGGCCGCGCCGGCCGCGGGGGCGAGGCGCGCCGTGCGCGCCCAACCGTCCCGGGCGGGGCTGAACAGCTCGACCGCGCCGCCGCCCCAGGCGCCGACCGCGACCTCGCTGCCGCTGACTGCCACGCTCGCGCCGAAGAAGCGGCCGGCCCCCGGCTCCAGGGGCCGCAGCACCTGCGCCAGATGCCAGCCGGCGCCGTCCCGCCTGTAGAGGTAGGCGGCGCCCGCGGTCGTCTCCGTGCCGGCCGCCCCCACGGCGGCCACCTCGCCCGACCAGGCGAGCGCGACCCCGTAATGCCCGTCGGCGGTGGCGACGTCGGCCCCGCCGACGTGGGTCGGCGGGGCCGAGGCGGCGCTCGGGCGCGCGGTGGTCGCGAGGACCGCCCCGAGCAACAGGAGGGCGCGGCCGTGCCGGCGCCGGGCGGACGTGGGCGGCCCTCGACGCACGACCACGGGGCGGCCGGCTCGACTCCGGTGCGCGTCGTTGCGGCCAAGCCGGCGGGCAGGGACGGGACCGAGGGTCTTGTGGGCGAGCGTGATGCCGGGGTCGTGGTGCAGCATCGTTCGCCCGGACTATAGGAGCGCCGCCGCCGGCCCGCGGCGCGGGCGTCACAGATCTAGGCGCCCGGGGGCGCCGGCGGGTGGGGGCGCGGGCCGCTACCCCCACCCGCGAGGTCACTCAGCGGCCGCGCGTCACCGCGTCTAGGAACGCCGTGGCGCTCATGAACACCCGTCTGGGAGCGTCCTGGTCCCTTTCCCAGCGCTCGTTGAGCTGCTTGGCGTAGGAGGCGATCTTGCCGCTGGCGTCGGCCGTCACCAGGGCGGGCGAGTAGGCGTAGATGACCCACTGCTCGCCGGTCTTGGGTCCTTCGGAGTACTTGACGGGGTAACCGCCGATGGCGCTGGACCCGCCGACGGTGGGCGCGTAGCTGTCGACGCCGTTCATCATCAGCCTGGTGGCGCCGTTGGCGAAGAGCGTGAGGTCGGCCAGGTCCAGGTTCGCGGAGCCGTCGAGGGCGAGGTCCTGAGCGGCCTGCGTGACGTACTGGCCGTACACGATGGGCATCAGGTCGGGGTAGGCGTTGCCCTCGCTGACCATGCCCCACGGGTACACGTAGGCGCGCACCCCGTCGACCGTGACCTCCTTCAGGTTGAGCTTGAGCCGGGCCGAGCGCCGCTCGGCCTCGGCCGTGTAGGCGGAGTCGCCGGTCACCTTGCCCATGTACCAGAAGTAGCGGGTGTACTGCACCCAGGTGTGGAGGAGGTAGGAGTTGAGGAACTCCATGCTCGAGGCGCTCACCCTGCTCCGGGCGCGCCACTTCGCCTCGAAGTCGTTCTTGAGGTAGTCGGCCCAGAAGTCGGCGCGTTCGGCGTAGTCGACGCCGCCGGGGCTCCTAAGGTCGCGGTTGGCCTGGTACGCCCAGGCGACGGCGGCGACGAAGCCGTGGGCGATGCTCTCGTCCATCTCGTGCCAGTCATCGCCGTACCAGCTCCCGTTGTTGGGGTCGTGCAGCCAGCGCCAGTTGAGGTAGCCGTCCCCGTTGGTGTCGCGCAGCGTGCCGCGGACCACCTGCATGACGCGGTCCACCTCGTCGAGCAGGGCCAGGTCGTTCGTGTAGCGCAGGGCGGTGAGCATGGTCGTCACGTGGACGTTGACGTAGCGGCCGATCTGGTACAGGTCGCCGGAAGCCGCCGCCTGCATGACGTTCGGGTACTGGTCGGAGGCCTTCAGCCCGGCCCAGTACCTGTCGTACCAGAGCCGCGCCTCGCTACTCAGCGACGAGCGGCTGAAGTTCGGGTCGCCGCGGAGGTCGGTGGCGCCCGGGGCGGGCGGGGTAGGTGGCGGGGCGGGTTCGCCGGGGTCGGTGGGTGGCGGGGTGGGTTCGCCCGGGCCCGTGGGTGGGGGGGTGGGTTCGCCGGGCTCGGTGGGCGGCGGCGTCGGCTCCACCGGCTGGGTGGGCGCGCCGTTGGCGACGGTGAAGTCGGCCCTGAGGTCGTATGACCGCTGCCGCCACCTGGACTTCACGGTGGCCCGGCTTACCAGGTAGTGCTTGCCGTCGGCCAGCTTGGTGGTGTCGAGCATCACGTCGAACGGCGCCGAGGTGTCGGTCTCCACCAGGGCGCTCCTGCCCTTGCCGTCGACGTAGAACGAGACGGAGGTGACGTAGTTGCGGGGGTTGAGCGACACCCGGATCGTGCCGCTGACGGTGCTGCCGCGCAGCTCGTGCATCTCGGTCGACTGGGTCGTGGCCGCCGCGAAGACGACGTCGCCGTCCGTCAGCTGGGGACTCGGCATCGGCTCCTCGCCGGGGGTCGCGCACGCTCCCAGCAGCAGGACCGACGCCAGGACGGCGGCCAGCGGCAGTGCGGCCCGCCGGCGCGACGGGGTCCATGCGGTGGTGCCTTCTCTCTTCCTCACTCTTCCTCTCCTTCCGGTCGGCATGGCCGCGCCATGACCGCCTACGGGCCCTCCAGAAGCTCGAGGTGAGAGGAAGGAACGAGATCGCCCTCGGCCGGTTGCGCTACTGGCTCCGCGTAACCCAAGCGCCCACGTTGCGGGGTACGCATCTGCGCCTCAGAGGGGGTGGGTGTTTCACCCACTGACCCGGACGTAGAGTCGGTCCGCGCCGGCCCGGACGGGGCGTGGGCGGGGTGCCGCTCTCGACGCCAGAAGGTTACCGGCCCGGGGCCGCTCCCGTCTTAGCGGTGGATGAACCAGATGAGCGCGCCGGCGCGACGCGCCCAGCGCGCGCGTCGCGCACGGCGTGACGACGGTCTCATGTTGCGTGGGCCACATGCCACGTGGCCGCGGCGGCCGAGCTGAGCGCGGTTCAGGTCGACGGTCTGGACGTCGTCGCGGCCGTCGCCACCTCGCCGGGCCGGATCTCGACGGGGGCGGCGCGGCCGAGCGCCGCCGGGTCGTCGCGCCTGGCGTGGGTCACGACGAGGCCGTACACGAGCCCGCCGGTGCGCCGCACCGCCGCGAGTTGGCCGAGCAGGAGGCGTCGGCGGACGCGGCGCGCGTTGGTGACGATGGCGGTGCCGCTCACGAGGGGCGCCACCAGCGCCGCGTCCTGCGTGCTGCTCCACGGCGCCGTCCGGACGACGACGAGGTCGAACTCGTCGCGCCAGCTCTCGAGTTGCCGCGCGAAGGTGCGCCCGAGGGTGCCGGGCGCGGGGCGGGGCGACGACTCGAACAGGACGTAGAGCGGCTGCGAGTGACCGATGTCCACCGGGTTGGCCTGATAGCGGCGCTCGGCGTTCGCCAGGTAGGCGCTCAGGTCCGTCCCGTGCTTGGCGCGGTCGCGGTAGAGGCCGGGGAGGCGTGGCTCGGTGAGGTCGGCGTCGACCAGGAGCGTGCGGTGACCGTGATAGGTGGCCGCCTCCGCCAGGGCGGCCGCCACGCGCAGCGCCCCCTCGTCGCCGGTGGCGCTCGTCACCTGCACGGCCGCGGGCGGGCCGCCCGCGGCCGCGACGAGGCCGTCGAACAGGGTGGCGCCGAGTTCGGCCGGGTAGGCGCGCCGCCCGGTGGTCGGCGGGAGCAGCGCCAGCAGGGGCAGCCGCGTCGTCTTGAGCGCGTCGTCCGCGCCGTACACGCGCGGGTCCACGATCTCCTGCACCAGGACGAAGGCGTAGACGAGCGCCAGCGCGAGGAGCGCCGCCAGCACGGCGTTGAAGAGCGGGGTGGGAGCGACCGTCGTCAGCGGCGCCACGGCGCCCTGCAGGACCGTGACGCTGCCCGGGGCGTTGCTCATCAGGCGCTTCGTCCCCGCGAGGGCCTCGGCCGTCTCGGCCGCCTGGGCCTGCACGGCGGCGAGGCGCGCCGGGGCGTTGCCGGCGGTCGTCAGCTGCGCGATCTCGGCCGCCTCGGCCGCGCCGCGCTGCTCGAGCACCTGCGTGAGTTCCGCCAGGGCGGCGGCGGTGCGCTCGGCGTCCCACGCGACGACCCGGGCGGCGAGGGCGTTGGCCGTCTTGGCGGCGCCGGCGGCCGTGCGGTCCGTCACCGTCACGTAGACGAGCTGGGCGCGGTCGTCGGTGCTGATGGCGGTGCGGTCGCGGAGGCGTTGCACGGCGCTCGGCGTGTCGGCGATGCCCAGGTCCCGAAGGGTGCCGGCCAGCATCTCGCTCGACAGGGTCGCGATGCGGTAGGCGGTCACGTGCAGGGGCGGCACGGAGACGCTGGGCAGCCCGTACTTGCCGCTGTCGAAGCCGGAGGTCGAGACCGTGAGCACCGTCTGCGACGCGTAGCTCGGCGGCTGGCGGCGGTAGTAGGTGTAGACGGCGCCCGCCGCCGCGGTGGCCAGCAGCACGGCGGCCAGGAGTCCGCGCAGCACCAGGGCCACCACGCGATCGAGGCTCAGTACGATCTGCTCGTTCATCATGACTCCTCGGCCAGGGCGCCGGGTGCCGGTGCCGGGTGCCGCGATTATGTGGCCGGCGGCCGCCGGCAGCGGCTCAGGCGTCACGCCGGCGGCGGCCACGGGTGGGCGAGGGGGCTCGGCGCCCGGCGTCGGGCGGAGCGTGACTTATCATCGGGTCCAGTGACACCGGACCTCGCGCCGTCCGCGCCCGGCGCAACCCAGCGGCGTGGGTTGGTGATGGCCTTCCTGATGGTCACGATGTCGCTCGCCGCCATCGAGGGGACGATCGTCGCCACGGCCATGCCGAGCATCGTGGCCAGCGTCGGCGGGTTCGAGTTCTACGCCTGGGTGTTCGCCGCGTTCCTCCTCGCCCAGGCCACGTCCACGCCGCTGTACGGCCGGCTGGCCGACATGCACGGGCGCAAGCCCGTGCTCCTCGCCGGCATCGTGCTCTTCCTCATCGGCTCCGTCCTGTGCGGCTTCGCGACGACCATGCCCATGCTGGTGGGGTTCAGGCTCGTGCAGGGGTTCGGCGCCGGCGCCATCTACCCGGTGGTGTCGACGTTGGTGGGGGACCTGTACGCCGTCGCCGACCGCGGCCGCGCGCAGGGCTACCTGTCGAGCGTGTGGGGGGTGTCGGCAGTGCTCGGCCCCCTTCTTGGCGGCGCGCTGGTGGAGCGGGCGCACTGGGCGTACGTCTTCTGGTTCAACGTCCCGTTCGGCCTGGCCGCGCTCCTGGGCCTCGGCCTCTTCCTGCACGAGTCCATCGAGCGGAGCGGGCAGCACCTGGACCTGCTCAGCGCGGTGCAGATGTTCGCGGTCATCGGCGCCTTCATACTGCTCGTGTCGGAGGGGCCGCAGCTCGGTTGGTTGGCCGCCGCCGCCCTCGGCGCGACCACGCTGGGTGTCGGGACGCTGTTCGTGCGGCGGCAGCTGCGGAGCGCGGCGCCCCTCCTGGGCGTCGACCTGTGGCGCGACCGCATGATCCTCGTGTCGGACGCGGCCACCTTCGCGGGCGGCATGTTGATGATCGGCCTCATCACGTACTCGCCGACCTACGTGCAGGGCGTGATGGGCTACTCGCCGACCGTGGCCGGCCTCACCCTCACCACCATGTCCGTCGGTTGGACCCTCGCCTCGCTGGTGGCCGGTCGCCTGATCGTGCCGTTCGGGCCCGCCGCGACCGCGCGGGTCGGCGGGGCGGTGGCTGCCCTCGGCGGCCTCCTCTACCTGCTCGTCACGGCGGCGCGCGGGCCGTGGTGGGTGGCGCTCGCCTCCCTCGCCGTCGGCGTGGGGTTGGGGTTCATCATGACCACCATGATCGTCACGATCCAGTCGTCCGTCGGTTGGGAGCGGCGGGGCAGCGCGACCGCCGCCAACATGCTCATGCGCCTCCTCGGGAACTCGGTCGGCGCCGCCGTGCTGGGGGCGGTGTTGAACCTGGCGCTGGCGGCGCGGGCGGGCGACGGCGGCGCCGCGGTGCTGGCGCAGGTGCAGGCGCTGCTGGACCCGGCCGGCCCCTCGGCCGCGACCGACGTGGCCACCCTCGGGCTGCTGGCCGCCAGCCTCCACGTCGTCTACGTGGGGGTGTTCGCGATCGGGGTGCTGGTGTTCGTCCTCACGCTGGTCATGCCGCGTGGGAGGCGGTTGGCGTGACCGGGTCGGCGGCCAACGCCCCGCTCTGGGAGTCGGGCGGGTGGCGCCCCTACGCGCCCCTGCGTGGCGCGCGCGAGGCGGACGTGTGCGTGGTCGGCCTCGGGGGCTCCGGCCTCAGCGCCGTGATCGAGCTCCGGGCGCTCGGCCGGAAGGTGATCGCCGTGGACGGAGGCAGCGTGGCGGGCGGGGCGGCGGGGCGCAACGGCGGCTTCATGCTGGCGGGCACCGCGGCCTTCTATCACGACGCCAGGGCGAGCCTCGGCGCGGAGCGGGCGCGGCGCCTCTACCAGCTGACCCGTGACGGTCTCGCGGCCGAGGTGGCGGCCGCCGGCCCTGCGGCGCGACGGGTTGGCTCTTTGCGGATCGCGGCGGACGACTCCGAGCTCGAGGACTGCGAGGCGCAGTTCGCTGCCATGCGCGAAGACGGCCTGCCCGTGGAGCGCTACGCGGGCCCGGAGGGTAGGGGGCTGCTCTTCCCCGAGGACGCCGCCTTCGACCCGCTCGCGCGCTGCCGGCGCCTGGCGCAGCGGGCGGTGGCAGCGGGGGCCGAGCTGTACGAGGGGAGCCCGGCGCTGAGCGTCAGCGGATCGCGGGTAGTGACGCCCGACGGCGAGGTCGCGTGCGGGGCCGTGGTGGTCGCGGTCGACGGGCGCCTGGGTGCGCTACTGCCGGAGCTGCGGGGGGAGGTCAGGGACGTGAGGTTGCAGATGCTCGGCACCGCCCCGACCCGCGAGCTGCGCCTGCCGCGCCCCGTGTACCGTCGCTACGGTTTCGAGTACTACCAGCAGGACCCGGCCGGGCGCCTGGCGCTGGGCGGTTTCAGGGACCTGGGTGGGGCCGCCGAGTGGACGGCCGATGGGACGCCCACGACGCCCGTGCAGGAGCTGCTCGAGCGGTTCCTGCGCGACGAGCTCCGCGTCGCGGCACCGATCACGCACCGCTGGGCGGCGACGGTGAGCTACGTGGCCGGCGTGCTGCCCGTGGCCCGGCGCCTGCGCGGCGACGTGTGGGTGATAGGGGCCTACAACGGGACCGGCAACGTCGTGGGCGCCGTCCTCGGGCGGGCCGCGGCGCGGCGGGCGGCGGGGCTCGGGTCGGAGGCGTGGGACGCCTTCGGGGGGCGGTGAGGCGGGCGGACGCGGGGGCGCGCCGCGCCGCCCGCCGCGCCGGACCGGGCCTAGGCGCCGGGAGCAGCCCCGGGCGGCAGTCGGGCCCAGATGGGCCAGGCGTCGAGTTCCCTGCCGAGCTCGCGCCACGGCGGCAGGAGCTCCGTCATCAACGCCTTGAACTCCCGGCCGTGGTTCGGGACGAAGAGGTGCGCAAGCTCGTGCACCACCACGTACTCGAGGAGCGCCGGCCTTCGCTGGGCCAAGGCGAGGTTGAGCCAGATCCGGCGGGCGCGCGGGTTGCAGCTGCCCCAGCGCGTCGTCATCCGTTTCACGCCCACCGCGCTCACGCTGGTGCCGAGGCGCTCCTCCCAGCGCCTCACGAGGGGCGCCAGGTCAGTGAGGAGCGTCCGGCGGTGCAACGCCTCGACGGCGCGCCGGAGCCGGGCGTCGTCCGTTCCGGCCGGGGCCCGCAGCAGGAGCCGGGCTCCGGCCTGGTCGGGTTGGGCGCTTGGCGCGCGGCCGTCGGCGCGTTCGAGCGTGAGGGGCAGGCCGCGCAGGTAGTGGGTCTCGCCGTCGGCGTAGGCGGCGGCGCCGTGGGAGGAGAGCGCCCGGTAGCGACGCTGGTGGGTGGCGATCCAGTCGGCGCGTTCGGCGACGAGCCGCTCCAGCTCGCTCCGGGGGGTGCGGGGCGGCGCGACGAGCGTCACGCGCCCGTATGGCGGCCAGACGCGTAGGGTCAACCGTTCGACGGCCTTGTGGACGATCTCGACCTCGATGCCCGCGATCGAGGCGGTCGAGGCGCCGCCGCGCGGCTTCGGTTGGGGGCGGCCTGGGGGCATGGCGCAACTGTGGCACGGGGGGTGGGCGATGACAAGGCGGGCGCCGGCCGGCCACGAAGTAGACTGCCGGAGGCTCAGGCCGGGCGCGCCGACGGGCGCCCCCGAGGGGAGCACGACTTGTCGGGACCCAGCTGGCACTTGCCCAGACCGCGTGAGGGCTCCGTCGTTAGGGCGGCGCGGGCGTTCGTGAAGGCGCTCCATAGCCTGGCCGTGCTCGCCTTCGCCGTCGCCGCCGGTTACTTGATCTACTGCGGCTTCACGGGTGTTCGCACGGCGTGGGTGGGGTGGGCGCTCGCCGCCGTGGGGGTGGAGGCGCTCCTGTACGTCGGCTTCGGCCGCAAGTGTCCCCTGACGATGTTGGCCCGGTGGTTGGGCGACGACGGCGGGCACGACTACCTGTTCGAGTGGTTGTTGGGACGCAGGCGCATCTGGTTGGTGTCGCGCGTGTTGGCGGGCCTGGCGGGCGTGGGCGTCCTGTCGGTCGCGCTGGGAAGCCTCATCCGGTGGGTCCGTTAGGCCCGACACCCGGAGCGCGCGCGCAATAAAGTTGACACGACGGCGCTCATATCCTATGATGCCGGTGTTGGCGGTGGCGCCATGGTCGCTCCCCGGCGCCGGTGCGCCGCGCGCGCCCACACGGTCGCCGCCGCGGAAAGGGACACCATGGCACTGATCAAGAGCAACGTGCGCACTCGTCCCGTCGCGCGCTACCTGGCGCCCACGGGCACCTTCGACGACCTGTTCCAGCAGTTCGAGAGCCTCCTGCAGCCGATGGCGCAGCGCGGCGACGGCGGCTACCTGAGCCCGTACCCCGTCGACCTCTACGAGGACGGCGACAACGTCGTGCTCGAGATGGCCGTCCCGGGCCTGCGGCCCGACCAGCTCGACATCAGCCTCGAGGGGCGTCAGTTGACGATCCGTGGGACCCTGCCGGAGGCGGACGAGTCCGGGGGCGAAGGCCGCCGCTACTGGTCGAAGGGCATCGTGAGGGGCGAGTTCCAGCGCAGCGTGACGGTCCCCTCCGGCGTCGATCCCGAGAAGATCGTGGCGCGAGTCGACCAGGGGCTGCTCACGCTGACCATGCCCAAGGTGGTCGAGGCGAAGGCCCGCAAGATCCTGATCGAGGGGCAACAGGCCTGAGGCGACGCCCTGCGGAGGGCTGCCGGGGCGCGCGGGCGGGTGACGCCGTTCGCGCGCCCCTTCGTGTGCGCCACGTGGGCGCCGCGCGTCCTTCGCCGCGCCCAGGCGTCCGTCACCGCGCCCGGGGGTCCGGTGTCGGCGCGCCGTTCGTAAACGGTTGCGTCTGTTTCGCGCAGGTTAGCGTCCCAACCACGGCCACCACTGCTTGGTACTGTGCTACCCGACCTTTACCGGAGCGGTTCGAGTCGGTAAGATGCCGGTCGTAAGCGTTCCCACTTGGATTGGAGACCCCCGATGGCATTGACCGAAGTGATCGTCCTGATCCCGGAAGAGCGGGTCGGCGACTTCTACCGCGTCGTCGGCGCCTGGATGGGCGGCGCCAACCTGTTGGAGGAGCAGGCGCCGCCGCGCGGTCGCCGCAGGGCCCGCCCGGAGGGCGCGGCGCCGACGCTCTCGTCGAGCAGCCGCTACGCCCCCCTTCACCGGCACCTGAGCGGCCTCGGCAAGGACCTCAAGTCGTACGAGATGAGCTTCGACGAGATCACCACGGTCATGGGTGCCGACCTGCCCCAGTCCGCGCAGGATCACCGCGCGTGGTGGGCCAACACCGAGTCGCACTCGCAGGCCCTAGCCTGGATCTCGGCGGGCTGGAAGGTGGACGGGGTCGACCTGCCCAACCGCCTCATCCACTTCAGCCGCGCCAAGTGACCTGACGCGTCACTCCCGGCCAGGAGCCGGCGCGGGCCCGACCCCACGAGGGTCGGGCCCGCGCGCGTTCGCGCGCCGGCCGTGATTTGATGCGGGCATGAAGCTACCCGCCGAAGTGCTCGCCTACTCCCGCCAGGCGCTCGAACGCCTCGTCTCTATCCCGTCGGTGTCGGCCGAGGGGCGCGCTCTCCCAGAGGCCGCCGGCGCCGTGGCCGCGCTCCTCACCGAGCTGGGCGCCACCGCGGAGGTGCACGCCACGGCCGGCGCTCCCGTCGTGTTCGCCGAGCACCCGGCGCTGCCGGGTCACCCGACCGTCCTCTTCTACAACCACTACGACGTGCAGCCCGCCGACCCGCTCGAGCTGTGGCGGAGCGAGCCGTTCGAGCTGACCGAGTCGGACGGGACCTGGTACGGCCGCGGGGTGTCGGACGACAAGGGCGAGCTCGTCTCGCGCCTGGCGGCCCTGCGCTGGTACCGCGACGAGCACGGCACCATCCCGTTCGGCTTCAAGTTCGTCGTCGAGGGCGAGGAGGAGGTCGGTAGCCCCAACCTGGCCGGCTACGTCGCGGCGCACGCCGCGCGGCTGGCGGCCGACGGCTGCGTGTGGGAGTTCGGCGGCGTGACCTCGAGCGGCGCCCCCATGACGTACTTCGGCCTCAAGGGCATCGTGTGCCTCGAGCTGAGCGTCAAGACCGCCGGCTACGACCTGCACTCCGCGCTGGGGGCCGTCGTGGAGAACCCCATCTACAGGCTCGCCAGGGCCATCACCTCGCTGCGCGACGACGCCGGCCGGGTCCTCGTGGCGGGCTTCTACGACGACGTCGTGCCCCTTACGCCCACGGAGGAGGCGCTCCTCGCCGCGCTGCCAGACGAGGCCGCCGAGTTGGCCCACGAGTACGGGGTGACGAGCTACATCGGCGGCGTCACCGGGACCGAGTTCCAGCGCGTGCGCCTCACCGAACCGAACGTCAACTTCAACGGCTTCACGGCGGGCTACTCGGGCCCGGGCAGCAAGACGGTGCTGCCCGCCACGGCCAGCGCCAAGCTCGACCTGCGCCTCGTGCCCCGCCAGGATCCCGCCAAGGTCGTGGCGGCGCTGCGCTCCCACCTGGACGCCAACGGCTTCGCCGACGTGGAGCTCGTCGAGCTGGAGACGAGCGAGTTCGCCGCGAGGTCCGACGCCGACCACCCGTTCGTGCAGGCCACGCTGGGGGCCCTGCGCGACGTGTACGGGGTCGAGCCCGTGGCCTACCCGAACAGCGCCGGCTCCGGACCGATGCACCCGTTCCTCGAGCACCTCGGCCTGCCGGTCGTGGGCCTCGGCTGCGGCCACCCCGGCTCGCGGGCGCACAGCCCCAACGAGAACGTGAGGGTGAACGATTTCGCGCTCGGCGTGGCTTCGGTCAAGCGCCTGCTGGAACTCTTCGGCGGGTTGCCGCGCTGACGGTCGCGGGCGGCCCCGCCCGCGGCGGACGCCACCGGCGCCTGCGGCGGGGCCGGCCGCGCGCGGCGAGGCCCGGCCTCAGGCGAGCTCGCGCTTGAGGCGGTCGCGGTACAGCTTGCGGAACTTCTGGACCTTGGGGGCGATGACGGCCTGGCAGTAGGGCTGACGCGGGTTCCGGGCGAAGTAGTCGTCGTGGTACGCCTCGGCGGGGTAGAACGCCTCCAGCGGCCGCAACTCGGTGACGAGCGGGGCGTCGTAGATGCCGGCCGCGCTCACCTCGCGCATGACGGACTCCGCGGTGGCGCGCTGGTCGTCGCCCCGGTAGAAGATGGCGGAGCGGTACTGCGAGCCGACGTCGTTCCCCTGGCGGTCCTTGGTGGTGGGGTCGTGCATGGTGAAGTACACGCGCAGCAGGTCGGCGTAGCTGACCTCGGCCGGGTCGAAGTCGACGGCGACGACCTCCGCGTGCCCCGTCCTACCGGTGCAGACGTCCTCGTAGCTCGGGTCGGCGACGTGGCCACCGGCGTAGCCCGAACGCACCGCGCTCACGCCCCTGAGGCCATCGAACACGGCCTCGAGGCACCAGAAGCAGCCGCCGGCCAGCACCGCGGTCGTGGTGGTCTCGCTCATGGACCTACTCTAGTCCCGGGCCGCCTTCAGGCCCAGTCGCGCAGGAACTCGACGAGGAGCCTCACGCCGTAGCCGGTGGCGCCGGCGGGGAGGTACGGTCGCGACTTCTGCCCGTTGGCGAGGGCCATGCCGGCCATGTCGACGTGCGCCCACGGGTAGGCGGTGAACGCCTGCAGGAAGGCGGCGGCGGTTCCCACCCCGCCCTTGGCGCCACCCGAGTTCTTGAGGTCGGCGACCTGCGACTCGATGGCGGCGCGGTACTCCTCGAACAGCGGCATGGGCCACACCCGCTCGCCGGTGGCGTCCGCCGCCGTCTCGAGCCGGGCGCGCAGCGTCGGGTCGGTGGCGAAGAGCGACGCCGCCACCCCCTCGCCCAGCGCGACCACGCTGGCGCCGGTGAGGGTCGCGATGTCGATGACGGCGGCCGGCGCGAAGCTCCGGGCGTAGCCGAGGGCGTCGGCGAGCGCCAGGCGCCCCTCGGCGTCCGTCGACAACACCTCGACGGAGAGGCCCGTGCCGGCCACGAGCACGTCCGACGGCCTGAAGGCGGCGCCGTCCGGCATGTTCTCGACGCACGGGCAGAGCGCCACCACCCGGACGTTCAGGTCGAGCTCGGCGACGGCCAGCATGGCGCCGAGCACCGCCGCGGCGCCGGCCATGTCGCTCTTCATGGGGATCATGCCGTCCTTCTGCTTGAGCGACAGGCCGCCCGAGTCGAACGTGACCCCCTTGCCGACGAGCACGACGAGTGGCAGGTCCTTGCGCTCCTCCCTGTGCCCGAGCTCGATGAACCTGGGCTCGCGCGAGGAGCCTTCGGCCACGGCCAGGAAGGCGCCCATGCCGCGCGCCTCGGCCCACGCCCGGTCGTGGACGGCCACCCGCAGGCCCGTGCGTTCGGCCAGGGCCTGCGCCTGCCGCCCCAGGTAGTCGGGCGTGGCGTGGTCGGGTGGCAGGTTGACGAGGTCGCGCGCGAAGGCCACCCCGCGGCCGACGGCGTGAGCCGCCCGCGCGCCCTCCACGAGCTGGGGCAGGCGGGCAGCGTCGTGCTCCACGAGGGTGATCTGCTCGAGCCGGCGGGCGGGCCCGGCGCTCGGCGCGCGCCACCCGCCGAAGCGGTAGGAGGCGAGGAGGGCGCCCTCCAGCGTCGCCTGGGCGGCGTCGCTCGGCGCGAGGCCGCCGGCGCCGGCGCCGTGCACGACGGTGGCCAGCCTGGCGGCGCCCAGCTCGGCGGCGCGCAGCGCGGCGGCGGCGGAGGCGCGCCGCGCCGCCTCGGGACCGAAGGCGTCGGGGCGGCCGAGGCCCGTGATCAGCACGCGCGGCGCGCTCACGCCCGCGGTGGGGTAGAGGACGGTGACCTCGCCGAGCTTGCCGGTGACGTCGCCGCCGGCCAGCAGGCGGGAGATGGCGCCGCCGAGCGCCGCGTCCACGGCGCCCGTGGCGCCGCCCGGGGACGTGACGCCCTCGAAGAGGTTGACGACGAGGGCGTCGGCGCTCGCCGCCAGGACGTCGACGTGCGCCACGTCGGCGGCTGGCAGGTCGGGTAGGCCGAGCCTCGGGGAGGCTGACGGGGCGTTGTCGCTGGGCATCTTCCCTCCGGGGTGGCGCCGTCGGCGGCGCCGGGGTCCCATGCTACCGCCGACCGTCACGCCGGCGCGTCGGTGCCGGGTCGATTGCATTCTGGGCGCCGGGCCACTATCATCACCCAATCGGCCGCGTATGGCGATGCGAGAATGTTTCGCTCTGCGAGATGAAGCGGCCGCGTCACCGGGAGCCACGGATGCCGAACCAGTACGTGATCCAATCCGCCCTGCGCACCCTGCAGGTGCTGCTGGCCTTCGGCAAGCCGCCGCACCGCTTCGGCCTGGCGGACCTGCAGCAGGTCACGCCCTTCGAGAAGAACCAGCTGTACCGCTCGTTGCGCACGCTCGAGGCCGGCGGCTTCCTCGTGGCCGACAGCAGCGGGCGTTACACCGTAACCCCGCTCGTCAACGTTCTCGGCGCCGCCAGCGCGCACGGGCGCCCGCTCACGCTCGTCGAGGTCGCCTCGCCCCAGCTCGACCTGCTAGCGGACGAGACCGGCGAGGCCGTCAACCTCAACGCCCTGGCGGGCGACCAGTCCGTCTGCCTCGATCGGCGCGAGAGCCCGCACCGCGTGAGGCTGGCCTCCGTCCTCGGCCAGGCCTACCCCCTCCACGCCGGCGCCGGCCCGAAGGCCATCCTCGCCTTCCTGGACGAGCGCAAGCGCGACCAGATCCTGAGGCGGCTCCACACGTTCCCCACTTACTCCGGCGCCACCTTGAAGGACCCAGGGCAACTCGCCGCCGAGATCGAGGCGACCCGCCAACGCGGCTACTCGATCAGCGACGGCGACTTCGACGAGAGCGCCCGCGGGGTCGGTGCGCCCATCTTCGACGGCAGCGGTCACGTGATCGGCGCCGTCAGCGTCGGAGGACCATCGTTCCGCGTCGGCGAGGCCGAGCTGACGCGCTTCGCACCGCTCATCGTCCAGGTAGCAAGGACCATCTCGCAGGGCCTCGGCTACACGGCGTGAGAAGCACCAAGGAGGACCGCATGCCCCCGACCCGTTCCCCTCACACGTTCCGTCTCTTCCTCGCCGCGGCGCTGGCGTTCCTCGCCGTCGTGGCGACGGCCGGCGCCCAGGAGTACGACCCCAAGGGCTCCCTGACGTTCGCGACCAACGCGGACCCGACCCTCAACCCGTGGAACGCCTCGGCCGTCATCGAGTCGAACCTCATCAACACCATCCTCTTCGACCAGCTCGTGCGCTACGACCCCACCGACCTGCACCCGGCGCCGGGCCTGGCCGAGAGCTGGGAGGTGGCCGCGGACGGCCTGAGCTGGACGTTCCACCTGCGGCCCGAGGCCACCTGGTCGGACGGCGTGCCCTTCACGGCCGCCGACGTCGCCTTCACCTTCAACGAGGCCGTGCTCAAGAAGGAGCTGGGCGCGCGCAACTCGTCGGCGTTCTCGCCCGTCGAGCGCGTGGTGGCGGTCGACGACCACACCGCCGTCTTCGAGCTGAAGCGGCCGTTCTCCTCGCTCCCCTACTACCTGGCGTACTACGCAGGCATCATCCCGGCCCACGTGCTGGGAGGGGCCGAGAACCCGCTGACGGTGGCGTCGTTCAACAAGGCCAACCCCGTGGTGACGGGCCCCTACCGCGTGGGCGAGTTCGTGGCCGGCGCCTACGTCAAGCTCGTGCCCAACGAGAACTACTGGGGACCCGCGCCCAAGCTCGCCTCAATCACCTTCAACATCATCCCCGACGGCAACGCCCAGGTGGCGCAGCTGCTCGCCGGCGGGCTCGACATGGTCTCGATCACCAACCCGGCGCTCCTGGCCGGCGTGGCCAGCAACCCCAACCTCGAGGTCATCCGCCAGAGCCAGAACATCTGGTACTTCGTGGCGCTGAACCTCAACGACGCGCGCTTCCAGGACGCCCGCGTGCGCCAGGCGCTCCTCAGCGCCATCGACCGGCAGGCCATCATCGACGCCGTGCTCGAGGGCTACGGCGTGGTGGCGACGGGCCCCATCGCTCCGCTGCAGCAGGCCCTCTACGACCCCGAAGTGGCCAAGTGGCCCTACGACCCCGAGCGCGCCAAGGCGCTCTTCGCCGAGGCCGGCTGGACGCCCGGCCCCGACGGCGTCCTGCAGAAGGACGGCGAGCGCATGACGATCGACATGCCGACCGGCCAGTACGGCTACCTGGTTCCCTCCACCCTCCTCGTGCAGCAGTACTGGCAGGACGTGGGCGTCGACGTCAAGGTCGAGACCATCGAGTGGAACGCCTTCATCCAGAAGGCCGTCGTCAACCGCGACTACGACGCGATGCTCGCCTGGTGGAGCACCCCGCCGACCCCCGACCAGTCCGGCTACTTCGAGTCCTCCGCCGCGGTGACGGGCAACAACATCCCGGACTACCGCAACCCGGAGCTCGACGCCATCTGGGAGCGCGGTCGGGCCGCGACCACCGTCGAGGAGCAGGTGAAGGTCTACCGCGAGGCGCAGGAGCTCATCGCGCGCGAGCTGCCGTACCTCTTCCTCTGGTACCCCGACATGATCGCCGTCAAGAACACGCGCATAGGCGGGATGTACGACATCAACAGCGCCGCCAACTTCCAGTACTCCTTCAACTGGTTCGTCAAGCCCTGACGAGCCGGAGGGTAGGGTGACCGCGTTCGTACTCAGGCGAGTCGGCCTCGGCGTGATCGTGCTGTGGCTCGTCTCCGTGGTCACCTTCTTCCTCGTCCACCTGGCGCCGGGGGGGCCGTCGGCGGCGGTGAACTTCGAGGCCACCGCCGAGCAGCGCGAGGCGCTCCTCGAGCAGTTCGGCCTGAACGACCCCGTCCTCGTCCGCTACGGCAAGTGGCTGGCCGGGGTGGTCAGGGGCGACCTGGGCGTCAGCTACAACCAGGGACTGCCCGTCGGGCTGCTCCTCCGCCAGCGGCTACCCAACACCCTCACGCTCGGCCTCGCCGCCCTCGTGACCGCCACCGTGCTCGGCATCCTGCTCGGCACGGTGGCGGCCATCCACCGCAACGGCTGGGTGGATCACGCGGTCAGCACCATCAGCACGCTCGGCATGTCGATCCCCGGCTTCTGGCTGGGGATCGTCGCCATCATCCTCTTCGCCGTCGAGCTGCGGTGGCTGCCCGCATCCGGCATCGTCAGCTCGGGTAGCGGCGGCGCCCTCCTCGACCGGCTGCGCCACCTCGTGCTCCCGGCGGGAGTGCTGGCGTTCACCCTCATGCCCAACGTGGTGCGCGTGACCCGCAGCGCGCTGCTGGAGGTGAACCGCGCCGACTACGTGCGCACCGCGCGGGGGAAAGGCCTGTCGCCCAACCGGGTGCTCTTCAAGCACGCCTTCAAGAACGCCCTCGTGCCCGTGCTCGCCGTGCTCGGCCTCGTCACCACCGCCCTGTTCTCGGGCTCCGTCGTCATCGAGAGCGTGTTCGGCTGGCCGGGCCTTGGGCGCCTCGCCATCGAGGCCGCCAACGGCCGCGACTACCCAGTCATCCTCGGCGCGACGCTGCTCGCGGGCGCCATAGTGGTGGTCGTCAACCTGGCGGTCGACATGCTCTACGCCGTCGTCGACCCGCGGATCCGCCATGATTGACGCCGCGCCCCTCGTCGACCGCGCCGCCGTGAGCGCCGAGCGCCGCGCGCGCCGCGCCAGGCTGTGGCGGCGCGTCGGGCGCCAACCCCTCGGCCTGGCGGCGCTGCTCGTCCTCGTGCTGCTGGCCCTGGCCGTGACGCTCGGCCCGCTGCTCTACCCCCAGCAACCGAACCGCACCGACGCCCGCAACATCTTGAAGGCGCCCTCTGCAGAACACGTGCTGGGCACCGACGAGCTCGGCCGCGACGTCCTGGCGCGCATCCTCGCCGGCGGCAGGGTGTCGCTGAGCGTCGGCCTCCTCGCCATGGTCGTCGGCCTCACCATCGGCACCGTCGCCGGGGGCCTCGCCGGCTACTTCCGCGGCCGCGTCGAGGTGGTGATCATGCGCCTCGTCGACGTCTTCATGGCCATCCCCAACTTCTTCCTCATCCTCGTCGTCGTCACGGCGTTCGGCAACCACCCCGTCATGGTCATCGTGACCGTCGGCATCGGCTTCTGGGCGCAGATGGCGCGCGTGGTGCACGCCGAGTTCGTGAAGGTGCGCGGTTACGAGTTCGTCGAGGCGGCGCGGGCCCTCGGGGCCACCCACCCCCGCACCATGCTCAAGCACGTCCTGCCGCAGGTGGCGCCCCAGGCCATCGTCCTCGCCTCGCTAGGCGTGGGCTGGGCCATCCTGACGGAAGCGGGACTCTCTTACCTCGGGCTCGGGATCCAGCCGCCGCTGGCGTCCTGGGGCAACATGCTCCAGAACGCCCAGTCGTACCTGTGGTTGAAGCCCGTGCTCGCCATCTATCCGGGCCTGTTCATCGCCGTGACGGTGCTGGCCTTCAACCTACTGGGCAACGCCCTGCGCGACGTGTTCGACCCGCGCGGTTGACCGCGCGCCGCAGTTGAGCGCGGGCCGCGGCCGGGCGCCGCGACGGCGCGCCGCGACGACGCGCCCCCGCAGAACGGAGCTGACATGCAAGACAAGCGTTAC
>JACFNR010000002.1:56052-68401 GCA_019454765.1 Trueperaceae bacterium
GCGCCGCGACGACGCGCCCCCGCAGAACGGAGCTGACATGCAAGACAAGCGTTACGACGGCTACCGGTCGTTCCAGTTCCTCGAGGCCGGGACCGACTACAAGGAGTTCGAGCTCTCGCCCGTCCTGAACCGGGTCGCCTCCAAGCAGGTGGAGGTCACGCCTGCCGAGGAGGAACGCGTCAAGCGCCTCTTCGCGGAGAAGCTGATGATCTCGCTCCACGACCACTGCTTCGTGGCCCCCAAGGACCTGTCCCGCTTCTTCGAGTTCCGCCGCTGGGGCCGCGACTTCACGGGCTACGAGGGCCTCGCCGTCAGCGGACTCGACGCGGTGTTCGACAACCTGATGAACGGCACCGCCATGATCCACTCGCGCGGCGGCTGGAAGTGGGACGACGTCATCACCGACCTGGGCCTGCGCCTCTCCGACATCGCCCACCAGGACATGGTCGTCCTCTGCACCACCACCGAACAGATCGTGCGGGCCAAGGCCGAGGGGCGCATCGCCTTCATCGTGAGCATCGAGGGCGCCGCCATGATCGAGAACGAGCTCGACCGCCTCGACGTCCTCTACGGGCTCGGCGTGCGCTGCATCGGCATCGCCTACAGCGAGGCCAACGCCCTCGGCAGCGGCCTCAAGGAGCCGCGCGACGGCGGCCTCACGACCTTCGGTCGCAAGGCCGTGGAGCGCATGAACAAGCTCGGGCTGGCCATCGACGTGAGCCACTCCGGCGACCAGACGTCGCTCGACACCATCCAGGCGAGCAGCAAGCCGGTCTTCATCACCCACGCCGGCGCCCGCGCCCTATGGGACTCGCGCCGCCTGAAGCCGGACGACGTCATCGAGGCGTGCGCCGCCAAGGGCGGCGTCATCGGCATCGAGGCGGCCCCGCACACGACCATCACCCACAAGAACCCCCGCCACACCATCGAGTCGTTCATGGAGCACTTCGAGTACTGCGTCGACCTCGTCGGCATCGACCACGTGGCGTTCGGTCCGGACGTCCTGTTCGGCGATCACGTCGGCCTGCACACGGCCCTGACGGAGGCGCTCAGCATCGGCGCGTCGCGCGGCGCCCTCGAGTACCCCAAGGTCGAGTTCGTGGACGGGCTCGAGAGCCCCGCCGAGGCGTTCCCGAACATCGTGCGCTGGCTCGTCAAGCACGGTTACAGCGACGACGACATCGGCAAGGCCGTCGGCGGCAACGTCATGCGCGTCCTCAAGGAGGTCTGGGCCAGGTGAGCGCCCCCGGCACCGGGCGGACGCCCGTCAGCGCCACCACCTTCCAGCTCGTGGTCAACGGCGCCACCCTCGAGGTGGACGACTCGGCGCGCGTCGACGCGGCCGCGAGCGGCAAGCCGACGATAGTGACGCTCCACGGCGCGCCAGGCATGGGCAGCCGGGGCAACGACTGGGAGGTCTACTCCGCCTTCACGGACGCCTTCCGCGTGGTGAGCTACGACCAGCGCGGCTCTGGCGCGAGCTCAGACACGCCCCCCTACACGCACGAGCAGTTCGCCGCCGACGTTGACGCCGTGCGCGAGGCCCTCGGCCTCGGGGAGCGCATCGTGATAGCGGGCGGGTCGTACGGCGGCTTCCTGGCCCAGGAGTACGCGCTGCGCTACCCGCAGCACGTGCGCGCCGTGGTGCTGCGCGACACGGCCGCCCACGCCGGGTTCAAGGACGAGGCCATGCGTCGGGCCCTGGCCAGCCCCTACCCGATGGACGTGCCCGGCCTGACGCGCCTCTTCGAGGGCCGCACCACCTCCGACGCCGACTTCCGCGCGCTCATCACCATGATCATGCCGCTATACACCGTCAGCTACGACGCGGAGCGCGACGCCCGCCAGGTGGCCGCCATGCAGCTCCACCACGCCACCCACAACCACGCCTTCGCCCACAACCAGGCCGACTTCGACCTCAGGCCGCGCCTGGCGGAGCTCAGTGCTCCCGTGCTCGTCACGGTCGGCCGCCACGACTGGGTCACCCCCCTGGCGGCGAGCGAGGAGCTTCACGCGCTCCTGCCCGACTCCGAGCTGGTCATCTTCGAGCAGAGCGGCCACGGGCCCCAGAACGAGGAGCGCGAGGAGTGGCGCCGGGTGGTGAGGGAGTTCCTCACCCGTGAGGTCCTGGCGTGAACCCGCCCGTGGGAGGCGGGGCGCTCAGCCCGATCACGCCCTCGGAGCTGGCCGCGCGGGCGCGGACGGCCGCGAGCCGCCTGGCCGGCCGCGCCGCCGCGCTCGTGCTCTTCGACGACCAGTACATCCAGTACTTCACGGGCTTCGTCTTCTCGCCCACCGAGCGCCCCATCGCCCTCATCGTCGACCCGGACGGCGCTCGCACGCTGTTCGTGCCGCGGCTCGAGCGCGAGCACGCCGAGGCGATGGCCTCGGTGGAACGCGTGGTGGCCTACCCCGAGTACCCGGGCGAGACGCACCCGCTCGCGCTCCTCGCCGCCGAGCTAAAGGCCCTCGCGGCCACCGGCCCCGTGGGCATCGATCACGACGGTTACCCGCCCGTGATGGGCTACGTCGGGTTGCCCCTGAGCGGCCTGCTGCCGCGCGGGGTCGTCGCTGTCGGTCGGGCGCTCGACGAGCAGATGGCCCTCAAGTCGGAGCACGAGGTGGCGCTCATACGCGAGAGCGCCAGGTGGGGCGCCTACGCCCACCGGCTCCTCCAGGATGGCACGAAGGTGGGCCTGCGCGAGGACGACGTGGCGGCCGCCGCCAGCGCGGCGGCGACGCGGGCCATGGGCGCCGAGCTCGGTGAGGACTACCGGCAACGCAACAAGTGGATCCGCGGTGCGCTCGCCATCTACCGCGGGCAGGTCGGCGCCGCGAGCGCCCTGCCGCACGCCCTGGCCCGCAACGCGGTGTTCCAGCGCGGCGACACGCTCGTGACGGGCGCCGGCGCCGACGTGTGGGGCTACCTGAGCGAGCTCGAGCGCACCATGTTCCTGGGCGAGCCCAGCGCGGAGCAGAGGCGCTGGTTCCACCACATGCTGGCGCTGCAGGACCTGTGCCTCGCCGCCATCCGCCCTGGCGCCCCCGCCGCGTCCGTCGACCGCGCCATGCGCGCCTACGTCGACGAACACGGCCTGTGGGAGAACTGGCGGCACCACGTAGGGCACGGGCTCGGTCAGCGCATCCACGAGAGCCCGTTCCTCGACGTCGGCTACGAGGGCGTGTTGCGGCCCGGCATGGTGCTCAGCGTCGAACCGGGCCTGTACGTGCCCGGCCTCGGCGGCTTCAGGCACTCCGACACGGTGCTCGTCACCGACAACGGCATCGAGTTCCTCACGAACTACCCGCGCGACCTGAGGAGCCTGACGCTGCCGGCCTGAGGGCGCCGGGCGTATCCTGACCGGCATGACACTCGCGCCCACCGACGTCTACCCCCTCGGGGCGGGGAGCGCGCGCCCGGTGATCGACGTGCGGGCGCCCGTCGAAGTGGCGCGCGGCGCCCTGCCGGGAGCGGCCCCCTTGCCCCTCCTGACCGATGAGGAGCGTCACCTGGTCGGGCTCCGCTACAAGGAGGCGGGCCAGGAGGCAGCGGTCGCGCTCGGTCACGAGCTGGTGCGGGCGAGCCTGCCCGCGAGGATCGACGCCTGGCGGGCCGTCGTCGAGGCGAGCGCCGGGCCGACGGCTGTCGCCTGCTGGCGGGGGGGCCTGAGGAGCCGCCTGGCGGTCGAGTTCATCGCCAGGCCGCAGGCCCTGGCGGTGACCGGCGGCTACCGCGCGCTGCGGCGCCACCTCGTCGCCACCCTGCCGGCCGCCGTGGCGGCCAAGCGCGTGCTCGTGCTCGCCGGCCTGACCGGGGCGGGGAAGACGCGGCTGCTGCGCCGCCTCGCCGCCGCCGCGCCGCCCGGGCTGCAGGTCGTCGACCTCGAGGGGCTGGCGCGCCACCGGGGCAGCGCATTCGGCCACCTGGCGGAGGCGCAACCGAGCCAGCAGACGTTCGAGAACGCCGTAGCGGCCGAGGTGATCGTGAGCCGCGCCGCCCTTCTGCTGGTCGAGGACGAGTCGCGGCACGTGGGCCGGCGGACCCTGCCCGACGCGCTGCACCACGCCATGTCCCGCGCCCCGCTCGTGATGCTTGAGGCCGGGCCGGCGAGTCGCGCCCGCGCCATCCACGCCGAGTACGTCGCCGCCGCCACCCTGGAGCGGGGCCGCGAGGCGGTGGCGGCGGATCTCCTCGCCTCCCTCGCCCACCTGCGGCGCCGCCTGGGCGGCGCGGTCAGCGACGCGCTCGCGGAGCGCGTCGCGCGCCTCGCGGCCGACGGGGCGGCTTGGGACGACCCCGCCGCCCACGGCGGCTGGATCCAGGAGCTGCTCGAGCGGCACTACGACCCCCTTTACCGCCGCGCGCTCGGGCGGCTGGCGCGCCCGGTGATGTTCGCCGGCGACGAGGCGGAGGTGCTCGGGTGGCTGAGGACGGAGGCGGCGTGAGCGACGGCCTGACCGTGCGCCTCACCGCCACGGTGAAGAAGGGCGGTTGCGCCGCCAAGCTGGCCGCGGGCACGCTCGCCGCCCTGGTGCGCGACCTGCCCCCGGCGCGTCACCCCGACCTGCTCGTCGGGGTGGACCGCCTCGACGACGCCGCCGTGTGGCGCCTCGCCCCCGACATGGCGCTCGTCCAGACGCTCGACTTCTTCACGCCCATCCTCGACGACCCGCACGACTTCGGCGCCGTGGCGGCGGCCAACGCCGTCTCCGACGTGTTCGCGATGGGTGGGCGCCCCATCAGCGCCATGACCATCCTCGCCTACCCGCTGGGCAGCCTGCCCGACGAGGTCCTGCCGGCCCTGATGGCCGGCGCCGGCGCGGCCCTCGCCGAGGCGGGCGCCGTGTTGGTTGGGGGGCACTCGATCGAGGACGACACCCTCAAGCTCGGCTTCTCCGTTGCGGGCCTCGTCCACCCGGACCGGCTCTGGACGAACGCGGGCGCGCGCCCAGGCGACGTGCTCCTCCTCACCAAGGCCGTGGGCACGGGCACCCTCACGGGGGCGCTCAAGGCGGGCGAGGTGACGGCCGACGCGCTCGGCGAGGCGGTGGCGTCCATGCGGCAGGTCAACCGCCACGAGCTCCCGGACGAGCTGCACGCCCAAGTGCACGCCGCCACCGACGTCACCGGCTTCGGCCTGCTCGGGCACGCCCTCCACCTCGCGAACGCCTCGGGGGTGGGGGTGCGCCTCGAAGCGGAGCGCGTGCCGCTCCTGGACGGCGCCCGCGCGGCGCTGGCGGCGGGGAGCCTGACGCGCGCCCACTCGACCAACGCGCGCTACGTGGGTGCGGCCGTGACGGGCCGCGAGGCCATCGACCCCGTCACCTGGCTGGCGCTCGTCGACCCGCAGACGAGCGGCGGGCTGCTGCTCTCGGTGGATCCCGCCGCGGCCGAGGCCGTGGCGGCGCACCTGCGGCCGCGCTTCCCCCGCACCGCTGCCATCGGGGTGGTGGAGGCGCTCGGCTCAGCGCCCGCCCTGCGCTTGGCCTGAGGCTGGCGCGGCGGTAGGTGCGGCAGGGGTCAGTTGTGCGCTTGGCGCTCGCGGTCCAGCAGGTCCAGCACCGAGATGGGCGCCTGGACGGGCGAGCCGTCGCGGAAGGTGCCGCGCGCCAGGATGGTGGCCAGGAGGTCGTACACGACGTACGCCTCGTCCTGGTCCTCGCAGGAGTAGAGGAGCGCCTCGTCCCCCGAGCTCATGATGGCGACGACCTCGTAGAAATCCGGTTCGGCGATGGTGGCCTCTATGTCCTCGATGGCGACGTCGTCGGGGAACGTCTCGACGACCTCCATGCTCTCCAGTAGGGCGGTGTTGAGCACGCGGTCGTCGAGCGAGTAGATCCACATGGCCGCATCATACGGCCGCGTTCAGGCGCGCCTGTCGAGGATGTCCCTGAGGCCGTCCGACATGAACTGGAACGACAGCGAGGCGCCGGCGAGGAACAGCCCCGGCCCGACCGCCGCCCACGGTTGGGTGGTCAGGAAGGCGCGGGCGTCCTGCAGGACGTTCCCCCAGCTCGGGGTCGGCAGCGGGACCCCCAGGCCGAGGAACGAGAGCGACGCCTCGACCAGCAGGAACGACGCGGCCGTGCTCGCGAGCTGCACGACGATGCTCCCCAGGAAGTTGGGGACGGCGTGGCGCACGAGCTGACGCAGGCGGGTGGCGCCGAGGGCGCCGGCGGCCGTCACGTACTCGGCGTTGAGTTCGCTGCGCGTGAAGGCGCGCGCCAGGCGGAAGAAGACGGGCGAGCCCGCCACCCCCATGGCCATGACCGTCTGCAGCGTGCCGCCGCCCAGGCTCGCGACGACGAGGAGGATGAGGAGGAAGCCCGGGAAGGCCAACAGCGCGTCGAAGACGCGCGACAACACCATGTTGACCGCCCCGCCGAAGCCGGCGGCGACCACCCCCAGCACCCCGCCCAGCGCGAGGGTCAGCACGGTCGACGACAGGGCGACGAGCAGCGACACCCGTCCACCCGCCAACGACCTCGCCAGGACGTCGCGGCCGAGGCCGTCCGTGCCCAGCAGGTGCTGCTGGCTGGGCGGGGCGTAGCGCGCGCGGTAGTCGGGCTTGATGGGGTCGTAGCCGCTGAGTAGCGGCGCGAACATGGCGGCGAGCGCGATGACCGCCAGCAGGAGGGCGCCGAACCTCGCGCGGGTCACGAGACCCTCAGCCGCGGGTCGGAGACGACCTGCATGACGTCGGCCAACCAGTTGACCAGCACGTAGACGGTGACGGCGAGGATGGTGACCCCCTGCACCACGGGGTAGTCGCGCGCGCCGATGGCGCCCAGGATGGTGGCGCCGAGGCCTGGCAGCCCGAACACCTGCTCCACCACGATCGTGCCGGTGAGCAGGCCGCCGAGCTCGAGGGCGAGCAGGGGGATGGTGCCGGGGAGGGAGTTGGCGGCGATGTGCCGGGCGATGGCCGCCGGTCGCAACCCCTTGCTCCGGGCGGTGCGGACGTAGTCGGAGCTGCGCTCCTCCAGCACCCGGGAGCGCGCCAGCCGCGCGACCTGCGCGGCGCGGGGGATGGCGAGCGTGACGGCCGGCAGCAGCAGGTGCCAGCTCGCCGCCAGCGTCAGCCCCTGCGGCGGCAACCCCAGCACGGGGAACCAGCCGAGCCGCACGGCGAAGAGGAGTATGAGGAGGAACCCGAACCAGAACTCGGGCAGGGCCAACGCCACCGTGGTGAAGAGGAGCGTGAGCCTGTCGAACGTGCCGCCGGGCCGCAACCCGGCCAGCAACCCCAACCCGAGCCCGACCAGCAGCGAGACCACGAACGCCATGGCGGCGAGCGTGAGGGTGACGGGGAAGCGGTCGACCAACACGCGCACCACCGGGCGCCGTTCCCGGAGGGAGCGGCCCAGGTCGCCCTGCGCCATGTCGGCGAGGTAGGTCGCGTACTGGGCGGGGAGCGAACGGTCGAGGCCGAGCTGCGTGCGCAGGGTGCTCACCTGCGACTCGCTGGCGTCGATCCCGCCCATCACCGTGGCGGCGTCGCCCGGCAGCGCGCGCATGGCCAGGAACACGAGCGTGAGCACCGCCCACAGGGTGACGATGAAAGAGAGGGTCTGAACCAGTAGATACCTAGACACAGCGTCCCGTTCGGTCGGTCCCGTGCCCCGTGGGGCGGCGGCCGCGCCCGCGATCGAGGGGCGGGGAGGGGTACGAAAGGCGGGTGGGGCCGCCCGTCAGGCGCCCCACCCGTTCACGTAGACAGGCTCGCAAGCGAGCCGCGGTCACTCGCTCAGGCTCACTCGAAGCGCGCTGCGCGGAAGTCGAAGGAGTCGAGGAGCGGCGTCATCCAGAAGCCGACGACCTTGGCCTGCCTGGCGTACACGCGGTCGGCGGTGCCGACGTAGATGAACGGCGCGTCGTCGTGCAGGCGGATGAGCGCCTGCGTGTACAGCGCCTTGCGCTTGGCGGGGTCGGCGGTGATGTTGGCGGCGGCGATCCAGTCGGCAACGTCCGAGTCGATCAGGCCGGTGTAGTTCTTGTCGGTGCCGAGGCCCGTCAGCCTGCCGGACGGGTCGAGCTTGCCCGTGTGACCGATGACGGTGATGTCGAAGTCGCGCGGGCCGCCGTAGACGTCGGACAGCCACACGCCCCACTCGACGATGGAGATCTCGGCGTTGATGCCTACCTCGCGCAGGAAGTCCTGCACGATCTGGCCCGCCTGGATGTGCTGCGGGTACGGCTGCGGCAGGACGAGCTGGATGGTCCAGTCGGCGGGCACGCCCGCGTCCTTGAGGATGGCCTTGGCCTTCTCCGGGTCGTACGGGAACGGCTGCACCGACTCGGGGTACCAGGGGCTGCCGGCCTCCATGAAGGTGCCCACCTGGGTGCCGCCGCCGTAGGCGACGTCGAGGACGATCTCCGTGTCGACGGCCATGTTGAGGGCGCGCCGCACGCGGGCGTCGTCCAGGTACGGCCGGCGCGTGTTCAGGGCGGCCACGAGCACCGTGCCCGACGGTTCGCGCACGAGGGCGAGCGCCGGGTTGGACTCCACGGCGGCCTGCTGCGACTGCGGGACGGTGTCGATGATGTCGAACTCGCCCGTGATCAGGCCCTGGTACTGCACGGCCGAGTCGTTCACGAAGCGGATGACGACGCGCTCGAGCGCTGGCGCGCCCTGGTAGTAGTCGGCGTTGCGGTCGAGGGTGATGGCGTTGTCGCGCACCCACGAGGCGAGCTTGAACGGTCCCGTGCCGACCGGCTCGTTGCCGAAGTCGTGGCCGGAGGCGAGCTTCTCGCTGGGCAGCATGGCGCCCCAACCGGAGGCAAGCGACGCCAGGAGGGCGGGCGTCGGCTTGGCGAGGGTGACCGTGACGGAGTGCTCGTCGAGCGCCGTGACGGCGGTGATGTTGGCGAACTCGCTCGCCTTCGGGGAGGCCGTGGCCTCGGCCCTGATCCGGTCGAGGGTCGCGACGACGTCCGCGGAGTCGAACGACGTGCCGTCGTGGAACGTGGCGGCGTTCAGCTCGAAGGTGTAGGCGAGGCCGTCGTTCGAGATGGTGTAGCTCTTCGCCAGCGCGGGGACGATGTTGCCGGCCTGATCGACCTCGACGAGGCCGTCGTACAGCGACTTGCCGACCTGGAAGGCCGCCGTGGCGGACGTGACCTGTGGGTCGAGCGTGTCGGGTTGCGCCGCCATGGCCATCGTCAATGTCTGGGCCGACGCCGTGAGGCCCACCGTCCCGACGGCGAGCAGCGCCACCAGCGTGCGGGCTAAGGACTTACCTTTCATGCACTTCCTCCTTGGTCTCGGGCCCGTTAGGACCCGTGCTCTGGGTGGTGCCGGCCGCGACCCCGTCAGGCGACCTGCGGCGGTCCCCGCTACCGCCTCGCGCCACGCTTGAGATGGCGTCATGCTACCCGCTTCCGGGCCGGGGCGTCACTACCTTCCCGTCGGGCACGCGCCAAGTATCGCGACGCGAGACGGGCGCCTCGGCCCGGTCAGAAGTTCGTGCCAGGGCGCCGCTAAGCTCGGTAACGACATGACACGCTGGTTGCGCCGCTTGACTCCACTGCTGCTATGGGCTACCTACCTCGTGGCCTACGGCCAGGTCAGCGAGCTGGCGGCCGCTCACGCCCCGCTGGCCGGACTCGTGCTCGTCGGCGTCAGCGGCTGGCTCTGGGGCGCCGTAGGCGGCTTCGGTAGCGGCGTCCTCGGCTACCTGGCCGTCAACGTGCGCGCCGACGGGCTCGGCATCGCCGCGTGGCAGCCGCTCGACATGCTGGGGGTCGAGCAGGCGTTCGCGTTCGTCGCCTACGCCGGCATCGGCACGGTCACGGGTTGGTTGACATGGCTGGAGCGCAACCTGCGGCACGAGCGCGCCGTCTCGCAGCGAGCGCTCGTCGACCCCCTGACGGGCGCACTCGTGCGGGCGGCGTTCGAGCAGCGGCTCTGCGCGGAACTGGAACTCGCGAATGCCGCGGGAGGCGGGCTGGCTCTGCTGTTCGTCGACCTCGACCGCTTCAAGTTCGTCAACGACACCTACGGCCACGACGCCGGCGACAAGCTCCTCACCGAGGTGGGTAAGGTGCTGCGCGGCAACGTCCGCGTCAACGACCTCGTGGGGCGGATGGGCGGCGACGAGTTCATGGTGGCGCTCCTCGGCGTTAGGGACGAGGCGTCCGCCGGGCAGATCGCCCGGGCGTTGGTGCGCGAACTGGGCGCCCCCATAACCGTCGATGGGCGCGAGGTGCAGGTTTCGGCCAGCATCGGGGTGTCGCTCTACCCGCGCGACGGTCACGACACGGAGTCGCTGCTGCACTCGGCCGACGCGGCCATGTACCAGGTGAAGCAGGGCGGCAAGAACGCCTTCCATTTCAGCACCGTCGAGGTCCGGACGCGCCTGAGTCGTCGCCTCGACCTGGAGCGGAAGCTGCGGCGGGCGCTGAGCGAGAACCAGTTCGAGGTCGAGTACCAGCCGCAGATGCGGCTGTCGGACGACGCGCTCGTCGGGTTCGAGGCCCTGCTGCGGTGGCGTTCGCCCGAGCTCGGGCTGGTGTTGCCCGGCGAGTTCATCCCGGTGGCGGAGGACGCGGGCCTCATCGGCCAGATCGGCCACTGGATGTTGCGCGAGAGCGCCCTGCAGCTGCGCGCCTGGCAGCGGCTCGGTCTCATGCCGGTGCGGGTCGCCGTGAACGTCTCCACCCTGCAGTTCCACCAGCAGGCCTTCTACGACACCGTCAAGGGCGCGCTCGCCGATTCGGCCGTGGCGCCGGAACTTCTCGAGATCGAGGTCACCGAGAGCGTGCTGGCGCGCGACGAGGACCTGGCCGTGAGGACCCTCAGGCGCCTGGAGCGGCTGGGCGTCCGCATCGCGCTGGACGACTTCGGGACGGGCTACTCATCGCTGGCGTACCTGCAGCGCCTCCCCATCCGCACTCTCAAGATCGACCGCTCGTTCGTCAAGGACCTGGAGCCGGCGCCCCTGACGGGCACGGGCCATTCCCGTTCGGTGAGGAGCTCGTGGCCCGGCGGCGCCGAGGGCGCGGGCGGCCGGTCGACGCCGCGACCGAGCGACGACCTGGCCGACCCGACGGGCGCCGGGCCCATCGTCGAGGCCATATGCGCCATGGCGCACAAGCTCGACAAGGTGGTCGTGGCGGAGGGGATCGAGACCGCCTTCCAGCGCAGCTTCCTGAAGCGCCTCGGCGTGGACTTCGCCCAGGGCTACTTCTTCGCCCGCCCCATGGCACCCGCCCAGGCGGAGGCCCTGCTGCGGCGCGTGACCACCGGGGCGGAGGCCAAGGCGCGCCGGACCGCCGGGTCGGCGCCCCGGGACGGGCGTGACGGGAGCGGTGCGGGCGCCGACTGGCCGGTGGTGACCGTGCCCACGCCGGCCACCGCCGTGGCGGGACCGCGTACCGACGCCGCGGCGCCGCCGCCACACGTGGGCGTGCCAGCGCAGGGCCGCCCCAGCGAGTTCGAGCAGCTCCTGATCTGGGAGTGACGCCCGCCCGGGGCCGGGCCGCGCCTTGACGACCGCCGGCGGCGCCCGACTAGAAGTCGCAGTCCGCACCGCCGCCCGCCAGGCCGAGCTCGTCGAGCTGCGCCGCGCTGGGGTCCGTCGCCGCCGGCAACGTGGTGCGCAGCGTCCCCGCGGCCAGGCGCTGCGAGAGGAGCACCCCCCACTTGGCGCCCGGGGTGACGGTCACCACGTAGAGCGGTTGCCGGAGCTCGTGGTCGACGGCGCGGAAGGCCACGTTGGCGCCCTTCGCGCCCGCCGCGGCCACGTCCGGCGCCAGCAGGGCGCCGGCGAGGTCCGCCGGCTCCACCGAGTCCGCGGCGCGTGCGGCCGCCGCCAGCGCGGACACCGCCGTGTAGGCGGCCCACGCCGGGGCGTCGAACGGTTGACCCCAGCGCGACTGGAAGCGACCGTTCAGTGCCGCTGCCGCCGGCGTGGCCAGCGCCGGGTCCCAAAGCTCGAGCCGCGGAACGGCCGTGCCCACCCCGTAGCGGTTCGCCGCCGCCAGGAACTCTCGCGTCTGCGTGACGGGGTCGGGGAAGGGAGCCAGGCGCAGGCCGAGGCCGGCGTCCTCCGCCTGCCCGATCAGGGTGAGCTGGTCGGCGGCGCCGAGGAGCACGGCCACCACGTCGGCGCCGGCGCTCTCGGCCTCGGCGAGCACGTCCAGGTAGCTCGGTCGCTCGTCCTCGACGGCGCGGGCGCCGACGACCACGTCGCCGACGGCAGCGAAGGCGGCGGTTGCGCGCGCCGCGAGGGCGGCGCCCTCCGGCCCGAGGGGGTGGACGACGAACCACGCCTGCGGGGCCTCGTCCCGCCGGTAGAGCCTGGCCATGGCGTCGAGGTAGGCGCCGGCGGAGGGCTGCACGTGGAA
>JACFNR010000002.1:68501-73278 GCA_019454765.1 Trueperaceae bacterium
GCGCCCAGGCGCGCGGCGGCTCCGACCAGGTCGTTGACGCCCGCCACGCGCGTCCGCCCGCCCGTCGGCATCGGGAGAACCACGCCCACCCTCAAGGTGCCGGCGGGGTGGGCGGGTTCGCCGAGGAACGGCGCGGCGAGGGGCATCCGGGGGACGCCGTACTCCTCCAGCACGGCCTGCACGTCGTCCCAGCGCGCGATGAGGGCGCGGTCGAGGCGCGCCCGCATGGCGACGTCGTCGCGCCTGACGCCGATGGTCATGGGGACGTACTGGAACACGGAGGGGAAGTCGAAGGCGGGCTCCACCGGCTTGACCACGAGGGGGGCAGCGGCCCGCGGCGCGTAGTAGCCGGCCACCGGGCCCCAGGTGAAGCCGACGTCGATGACGCCGGCGGCGACGTCGGTCACGAGGGTCGCCAGGCGCGCCTCGCCCTCCTCGCCGCCGTAAACGCGCGTCACCTGCGGGAGGAGCCCACGGTGCCGCAGGGCCTCGTGAGGCGGGGTGCCGAGTCCCTGGACCCCGATGGCGAGGTGGGCAAGGTCGGGGTCGTCCATGTCGTCGATCTCGAAGGGGGCGTCCTGCCGGTACACCATGACGTACGGGCTCTGGTAATAGGTCAGGGTGTTCGACCCGCGTTCGAAGCCGTCGGGCACGCCCATGATGACGTCGCACGTGCCCTCGGCGAAGTGCAGGTCGATGAGGTCCGAGTTGAAGGCGGCCCAGTCGTAGCCGAGGGTGGCACCGAGCTCGTCCGCGAGGATCGCGGCGATGCGGTTCTCGAACCCTTCGCCCGCCCGGTTGGAGAACGGCAGCTCGTCCGGCGGGGCGCAGACGCGCAGCTCCCAGGTGGCGCCCGGACCGGCGGCGGCCACGGAGCCGAGGAGCGCCGCGAGGAGCGCGAGGTAGGCGAGCGCGCGCGCGACGACCGCCGGCGCTGCGGTGCGAGATCGGGGTGGTCGGGCCATGGAGTCGCTGCCCTGCCTCTCTGGTGACGGTGGGCCGAAAGGGAGCGGTGCGGGGATACATGCTCCCCGCACCGGTCGTTCGCTAGGCGCCGCGGGGCTGTGGCCCGGCGGCTTTCTCGGTCTCCTCAGGGAAGGCCGAAGACGTAGAGGGTGGAACCAGTGCGGCGGTAACGACCAGCGTTGTCGGCCGCCGTGTCGGCGCCGATCTGCGGGTCGGTGGGCGCCTGGCTCGTCACCACGGCTATGTACTGGCGCCCGTCGGGCCCCGTGAAGCTCATGGGGGAGCCGCGGAAGTTGGAGCCCGTGCGGAACGTCCAGAGCACGCGGCCGCTGGCGGCGTCCACGGCGCGGAACTCGCCGGTGTCGGTTCCGCCGAAGACGAGCCCGCCGGCGGTGGCGAAGACGGGTTTGGCGTCCTGCGAGACGGTCGACTTGAGGCCCCACGCCTTCTGGCCCGTGACGGGGTCCCATGCCTGGAGCTCGCCGGTCCAGCCGCCGGGGCCGTTGCCGATGTCGGTGAAGCTCATGAGGATGTAGCTCTCGCCGGGCGTGTACTCCGCCTCGGTCCCCGTGAAGGTGGCGCAGCGGTTCTCGGCCTGGAAGTAGACGAGGCCCGTGGCGGGCGAGTAGGCGTCGTTGTACCAGTTGTTCCCCGCGATGAACGGGCAGACCGAGATCGGGGTGGGGATGTCGGTGAAGGTGAGCGCGTCCTCGTTGTAGATGGGGACGCCGGTCTCCATGTCGACGCCCGTCGCCCAGTTGACGTTCGTGTACGCGAACGGTTCGCGCACGAGCTCGCCCGTCAGCCGGTCGAACACGTAGAAGAAGCCGTTGCGGGCCGGCTTGATGAGCGCCTTGACGAGCTTGCCGTCGATGGTGAGGTCGGCGACGAAGTTCTGACCCGGCTCGTCGAAGTCCCACTGGTCCTGCGGGGTGTTGGAGTAGGCCCACACCATCTCGCCGGTGGTGGCGTCGCGGGCGATGGTCGAGGCGCAGTACTTCGAGCTGTAGGTCTCGAGGTCGGGGGCCGTGGCCGGGTCGCGACGGTAGTCGGGGTTCCACGGCGCGCAGTTCGAGGTGCCGTAGTAGAAGAGGTTGGACTCCGGGTCGTAGGTGAAGTAGCCCCACGCCGTGCCGCCGCCGAGCTTCCAGGAGTCGCCGTACCAGGTGTCGACGCCGGGCTGCGTCCAGCGCTTATCGGCCTCGTAGAAGGGCGCCCAGCGCTCGCCGATGCCCATGTCCTCGTTGGGGCCGGTGCTGTAGTACTTCCACACCTGGGTGCCGCTCTGCAGGTCGTAGGCCGCGACCCAACCGCGCACGCCGCGCTCGCCGCCCTCGTTGCCGATGATGATGTTGTCGCCGACGATGAGGGGGGCGTTGGTGGTGGTCTCCGTGATGCTCAGGTCGGTCACCTGGGTGTTCCAGACGACCGCGCCCGTGGCGGCGTTGAGCGCGATGAGCTGGCCGTCGAGCGTGTTGATGATGATCTTGCCGTCGGCGTAGCTCAGGCCGCGCGACTGGGCGCCGCAGCAGGCCTTGGCCTGGTCGAGGTTCGGCTGCTCGGGCCGGTACGACCACAGGATGTATCCCTCGCGGGCAAGGTCGAGGGCGTAGACGGTGTTCGGCTTGGGCGTGAGGATGTACATCGTGTTGCCGACCACGATGGGCGGCGCCTCGAGGGAGTCGGTAACGCCGAGTTGCAGCGTCCACTTCACCTGCAGGTTCTTGACGTTGTAGCTGGTTATCTGGTCGAGCCGGCTGAAGTTCCAGCCCTGGTAGTTGCCGTTCGCCATCGGCCATTGGCTCGCGTCGCGTTGCATGCGCAGCAGTTCCGGGTTCGCCGAGGCCGTGCCGAGAGCGACGACGGCCGCGAGCGCGAGCGCCTTGAGGAACGCTGCGAGGGCGCTGCGCCCGCCTCGCCGGGGGGAGCTGGTTTCCATCATTCGGTTTGCCACCGTAGCCTTTCGGGAACGCGTCTTGCGTGGGTAACGGACCGGTGGTCCTTGGAGGCGGCGCCGGGGGCGCCACCCGCGCTTCTCACCTCTCTGCGCTCACCTCCTCGTCGAGTACGGCTCCGAAGTCGTTGCCCCAGGAGTTGCGCACGAAGGTGGCGACGGCGGCGATCTCGTGATCGTCAAGGGCGGTGCCGAAGCCGGGCATGCCGTGCTCGATGAACCCGTTGATGATGCGCTCGGCGATGAACGGGGTGTTGCCCACGATCGAGTTGCCGGCGAGCGCCGGGCCGATGCCGCCTCCGCCCTCGGCGCCGTGGCAGACGGCGCAGTTGGCGGCGAAGAGCTGACCGCCACGCGTCATCAGGGCCTCCAGCTCCTCGGGGGCGAGCTCGACCTTCTGTTGGGGTAGTTTCTCGGTGATGGCCTCGCCGCGGGGGGAGACGAGGAAGAAGGCGTCGCCCAGCTTCTGGCCGCGCGTCGTGCCCTCTGCCGTGTCGCGGCGGAACGTGTAGAGGGGGTGCCCGCCGTAGGTGACCTGGACGCCGCCGTCGGGGCGGGTGTAGGTGGCGACCAGGTTCTGGTCGAGCCCCTCGCCCACCGTCGCCACGCCGTCGTCGCCCACCAGGAGGGCTGGCCAGTTCTTGCTGCAGGCGTCCACGCAGGCGCTGGCGCCGTCACCATCCTCGACGTAGAGGTAGAGGGAGTTGCCGCCCGGGGTGGCGAGGTGCGCGCCGTAGTCGGCGTCCGTCGCCAGCGTGACGTCGGGCGTGGCCCCGTCCTGCGCGGCCACTTGAGCCGCCAGGCCTGCGAGCACCAGGCCCGCTAGCAGGGCCACCACCTTCGTGAGTTTCCTCGTCATCTGCTTCGACCTCCGTGCTGGGCGCGGGCCTCCCGGGCCGCGCCGAGGGCCCGCGCGAGGCCGCGCGTGCGTCACCCTGCCGGGCCCCGGCGCGTACCGGAGCGTCGCCACGCGGAAGGCTCAGCGCCGCCCGTTCCCCCGGGCCCGGCCAGATCGGGACGTATCCCGAACGAGTCCGGGTTCGAGTTCGATGATATACGGGACATTTGTCCCGAGGCAAGGAGGGGTCGTCCTGCCCCGACCGTTCGGGTGCGTCGCGAACGGCCGGACGGCGGCCGCCTCATCGGCGCGGGCCGATTCAGCGCGGCGTGTTCCTCCGCACCTACCGGACCGGCCCGAACGTGTTAGACTCCCCTTTCGCGGGTCGAGGGCCGGACGAACCGGCCGGAGGCGCCCACGCGCCACGGGCCCGCGCCGGGGTCACGTATCGGGGCGCGCGTCGCTGCGGTCGGGAGACGCGCGATTAGGAGACAACGGTAAGGACGATCTCGAGGAGCCAAGCGGCACCAGGGTCTGCACTGCACGTCGTGCGGTGTGGGTCTTCGTGTCGCGTCGCGCAGCCACGCGGCACGGGGCCCTCGGCAGCGGGTTTCGGGAGGTAACGGTGGCCAGCAAGCGAGAGAAGAGCAAGACGGAGGCCGCGCAGGCGGAACGCGAGGCGCCGCCGGCCGAGTCGGCGAGCAAGCAGGCGGGCGGTAAGGCCAAGCCGGCGCCGAAGGCCGCTGCCAAGGCGACCGTGAAGGCGGCCGTGAAGGCGGTGGCCGCCGAGACGGACGCCAAGCCGACGCCCAAGAAGGCCGCGCCGAAAGCAACCGTGTCGAAGGCCGCTGCCAACCAGGCTGCGCCGAAAGCGACCGCGCCGAAGGCCGCCGCCAGCCAGGCTGCGCCGAAAGCGACCGTGTCGAAGACTGCGGCCAGCAAGGCTGCGCCGAAGGCAACCGCGCCAGAGGCTGCGGCTAGCAAGGCTGCGCCTAAGTCTGCTGCGCCGAAGGCCGCCG
>JACFNR010000002.1:73378-99394 GCA_019454765.1 Trueperaceae bacterium
GTGACCAAGGCCGCGTCGAAGCCGGCCGCGAGCAAGGGCGCCGCGAGCAAGGCCGCGACGGCCGAGGCGACGACGAAGGCGACCGCCAAGGCTACGAAGGCGACCGCCAAGCCGGCCGAGGCCGCCACGAGCCCCGCTACCGAAGCCGACGAGGCCCCCGCGGCCAAGCCCGCCGCCAAGTCCGCGGCCGCGAAGGGCGCCGCCAAGGACGGCAAGGGCGCCGCCAAGAGCCAGGCCAAGGGGAGCACCGCCAAGGCGAACACTGTCAAGGGAGCTGCCGCCAAGCCGACGCCGGCCAAGGGCGCCGCCGCCGAACCCGCCGAGGAGGCGGAGCCGGCGGGTCCGGCGTGGCTGCGTTCGCCGATCATCGCGTCGCTCGTCGCGCGTGGCAAGGAGGCGGCGGGGCAGCTCGACTCCGAGGAGGTCAGCGACGCCTTCCGCCGCGCCGTGGAGGGTGCCGGCCTCGACCCCGAGGAGCAGAACTTCGAGGACCTCATGGGCCTCCTCGAGGCGCGCGGCGTGGTGGTCGCCGACCTGGCCGAGGACGAGATGCTCGACGAGGACGACGTCGACGACGAACTCGACGAGGACGAGGCCGACGAGCTCGACCGCGAGGAGCTCGAGGCGCGGGCCGAGGCCATGGCCGACGCGCGGCCGAAGACGAACGATCCGGTGCGGCAGTACCTGCAGGAGATCGGCAGGGTGAAGCTACTGACCCTCGACGAGGAGATCGACCTCGCGCGTAGGATCGAGGACGGCGAGGCGGCCAGGGCCGTGTTGGCCGAGTGGAACGGGCAGGGGGACGAGCGTGAGCGGCGCCGTCAGCAGCGGGTCGTCGAGGACGGCGACCTGGCCCGCAAGCACCTCATCGAGGCGAACCTGCGGCTGGTCGTGAGCATCGCCAAGAAGTACAACGGCCGCGGCATGAGCTTCCTGGACCTCATCCAGGAGGGCAACCAGGGTCTGATCCGCGCCGTGGAGAAGTTCGAGTACCGGCGACGCTACAAGTTCTCCACCTACGCCACCTGGTGGATTAGGCAGGCCATCAACCGCGCCATCGCAGACCAGTCGCGCACCATCCGCATCCCGGTGCACATGGTCGAGACGATCAACAAGCTCACGCGCGCCAGCCGCAGGCTCCAGCAGGAGCTCTCGCGCGAGCCGACCTTCGCCGAGATCGCCGACGCCATGGGGCCCGATTGGAACGCCGAGAAGGTCGAGGAGGCGTTCAAGCTGACCCGCGAGCCGTTCTCCCTCGAGACGCCCATCGGCGACGAGGAGGACAGCTTCTACGGCGATTTCATCCCCGACGACAACATCGAGTCGCCCGTGGACGAGGCCTCCAAGAACATCCTCAGCGAGGAGCTCGAGGAGGCGCTCAACAAGCTGAACGAGCGCGAGGCCATGGTCCTGAAGCTCCGCAAGGGCCTCGTGGACGGTCGCGAGCACACCCTCGAGGAGGTCGGCAGCCACTTCGGCGTCACGCGCGAGCGCATCAGGCAGATCGAGAACAAGGCGCTGCGCAAGCTGAAGTACCACGAGAGCCGCACCCGCAAGCTCCGCGACTTCCTCGACTGAGCACCTCAGCCTCGCCGCGCCCGGGCGCCACCATCATGGGTGGCGCCCGGGCGCTCCTTCAGGGCCGGCCGCGATGGGCAGCGACAGCTCCGCCCTCAGGCCGGCGCCGGCGCTCGTCAGGCGCAGGTCGCCCCCTAGCGCCTTCGCTAGGAACGCGACGAACGACAGGCCGAGGCCGTGGCCGTCCTCCCGGGCCGGCCCGCGGTTGAGGGCCTCGGTGACGCGCTCGAGGGCCGGCGGGGCCAGGCCGGGGCCGTCGTCCTCCACGCGAAGGATCAACCGCCCGCCGCTCGCGCTCAGCCGCACGTTCGTCGTGCCGGCGCCGTGACGCAGGGCGTTGTCGACCAGGTTGACCACCGCCCGCTGGAACAGCCGCGGGTTCCGGACCAGGGCGGAGCAACCGTTCCCGTGCACGCTCACGCGCCGGCGGTCCGGAGCCGGGAGGGCGTCGATCACGGAACTGAGGACGGCCGCGGCCGGGCGCGGGTCGCCAGCGCTATCCGACTCGCGCGCGAGCGACAGTAGCGCCGCGATGATCTCCTCGAGCCGCGCGACGCCGCGAGCGAGGGCCGGCAGCACGTCGGAGGTGGTGGCGGCGCCGAGTTCCAGTCGTTCGAGCTGGAGCCGCATGGCGCTGAGCGGCGTGCGCAGCTCGTGGGAGGCGTAGCGGGTGAACGCCCGTTCGCGCTCCACGGCGGCCTCGACGGCCGCGGCCATCTCGTTGAAGCTGGTGACCAGCTCCGCCAGCTCGTCCTGCCCGGTCGGCCTGAGCGTCGCCGGCACGGGCGTGAGCGTGGCGACCGCGTGCGTGGCGCGGGTCAGCTCCTTCAGCGGTCGGGAGATGCGGCGCGCGAGGAGCCAGGCCCCGACACCGGCGATGAGGAGGGTGGCGGGCACGTCGAGCAGGTCGAGGAACAGGCGCTCGTCACCGAAGCGGTCGATCACCACGTCCAGGAGGGCCTCCATGGCGGTGGTGCAACCCACCACGAGGAGCACGGCGAGGAAGACGGAGCCGCGCAGGCTCACGGCGCTCCGAGGCGGTAGCCGCCGGCCACGGTGCGGATGACGCCGTCCGCCAGCTTGTGGCGTAGCTGGCTCACGTACACCCTCACCACGCCCGGGCCGGACGCGGCGGACGGGAAGAGGCGGTCGACCAGCTCGTCGGCGCTGAAGACGCGGTCGGGATAGAGGGCGAAGAGTTCGAGCATCGCGAACTCGCGGTCGCTGACGTCGACGGTGGCGCCTTGCCAGGCGACGCGACGCGCCGCCAGGTCGACGCGCAGGCCGGCCCGGTCGAGGACCGCCGCCTTCGTCTGGGCGCGGCGCCGCAACAGGGCCCGCACCCTGGCCATGAACTCCCGCAGGCCGAACGGCTTGACCAGGTAGTCGTCGCCGCCCAGGTCCAGGCCCGCCACCCTGTCGGCCTCGGTGTCGCGCGCCGAGACGAACAGCAGCGGCCCGTCGTAGCCGGCCCGGCGCAGGTCGGTCGCCAGCGCGAAGCCGGCGTCGTCGTCGCCCGGTAGCATCACGTCCAGCACGGCGAGGTCGAAGCCGCCCGCGGCCATGGCGCCGTAGGCCTCCTCGCGGGTCCTCACCCAACTGGCTGCGTAGCGCGCGGCCGTCAGCGACTCCAACAACGCGTCGGCGATGTCGGCGTGATCTTCGAGCAGCAGGACGCGCATCGGCCCTCCTTAGGGGTTGGCACCGTTGCACCGGCTTCTGGCCAGGCATCGTATATCATCGTTGCGATTTCCGAGTACGCGGTCGACGCCCCCAGGCCGTGACGCTCACCGCGGCCGAACGGCCGAGACTGCGAGGGACGACCATGCGACCCACCCGGAACCCGTTCGGTGCCCGCGCCCGGCTGGCGCGCCTGCCGGCTCTGGCCTGCGCCCTCGCGCTCCTGGTCGCCGCGACCGGCGCGGCGTTGGCGCAGGGGGACCTGCCCGGCTCGTTCTCCATCGGGATCATCATCCCGGACGGCGACGGGGCCGGGCCGCTCGCTGCCGCCGTGGCGCGCGCGGCGTCGCAGGGGGCGGCCATGGCGGGCGACGAGTTCGCCTTCAACGCCAGCATGCTCGACTACACCTTCACCGCTCCAGTGGTCGCGGCCGATGGTCCCGACGCGGTGGTGGCGGCCGCCGAGACGCTCACGGCCGACGGGGCGTTCGCCGTCGTCGGCGGCTTCGACGAGGCGGAGGCGGCCGCGCTGGCCGACTGGTCGGCGACGGCCGGCGTGCCGTTCGTCAACGTCGGAGCGTCGGCGGACGTACTCCGCAACGAGCAGTGCCGTCCGCTGACGTTCCACGTCGAGCCGAGCGCCGCGATGTACCTGGACGCCATGGCGGGCTGGTACGTGAGGTCGGGGCAGCGGAACTGGTTCTTCGTCACCGGGGCCGATGACGAGTCGGCGGCGCAACTCGCCCGCGTCAGGCGCACCCTGGCGGACCGCCACTTCGGGGCGCGCGAGGTGGGCCAGGTCGAGGTCGCCGCGGCGGCGGATTGGGCCGACGTGGCCGCGCGCGCGACGCGCGCCAAGGCCGACCTGGTGGTCCTGCTGCTGCCGGCCGCGACCCAGGTGGAGGCCGTGGCGGGCCTGGAGGCCGGCGGGCTACAGGCGATGGTCACCGGCTTCCCCTACCCGGCGGCGCAGACGCGGGCCTTCTACGCGGCCTGGCGCGACGCGGCGCCGCGCCTGGGCAGCGGCCACCGCGTCGCCGCGTGGGAGGCCACGATCGACGCCTACGGCGCGCGCGAGCTGAACGCCCGCTACCGCGCGGCCTACGGCGAGCCGATGGACCCGAGCGCCTGGGCCGTCTACCAGGGGGTGAAGGTCCTCTACGAGGCCGCCTTCTTCGGGGGCGGCACCGATGCGACCACCGTCACCGGTTACCTGGAAGACCCGCAGTCGGTGTTCGACGTCTGGAAGGGGATCGGCACCAGCTTCAGGCCGTGGGACCGGCAGCTGCGCGAGCCGCTCTACCTCGTCAAGGTGGACGCCACCGCCACCGACCCGTTCACGTTGGCCACGCTGGTAGGGGAGCTGCCGGCCATCTACATGCCCGGCACGGAGGTGGTGGAGCGCCTCGACCAGATCGGCGACCTCGCGGGTGCCAGCCGGTGCCGGTGAGGGGCGCGGACCCGACCGGGTCGCTCGCCCGTAGGGGGGCGGGGCGCGCGGCACTAACGTCGGGCTTACGCCCGGCCCGTAACTTAAGGGAGCCACCTAGCTTGGCCGCGCCGGTCTGTTGCGATCAGCCAGACCGGCGCGGTGCTCGTGATTCCCGGCACGAGCGGAAGGAGACCATGACAGTGCAACACCCACGCAAGGCCGCCCCCCTCGGGGCGGCGCGCCGCCCCGTCGCGGCGCGCCGCCTCGTCGCGGCGCACCGCCTCGCCGCGGCGCTCGTGCTGGCGCTGCTCGGTGCCGCCTCGGCCCAAGGCGACTCGTACAGGCTCTACGTCTCCAACGAGTTCAGCGCCGACATCACCGTCATCGATACCGCCACGAACGAGGTGATCGACACCATCACCATCTCCGGGCGCCCCGGCGAGGTGCGGCCGCGCGGCATGGCCGTGAGTCCGGACGGGAAGATCGTCTACGTCTCCATCAGCGACTTCAACCCGCAGCTCGAGACGCCCGAGGACAAGATCCTCGCCATCGACGTGCGCACCAACGAGGTCGTCGGTCAGTTCCGCGCCGGCGGCAACCCGGAGCGCGTGGCCGTCACGCCCGACGGCAAGCAGATCTGGGCGGCACTCGAGGCCATCGCCCAGGCCGCGGGCTACGACGTCGCGACCGGCGAGCAGCTCGCCACGTTCAGGGTGGGCGTCGAGGCCGAGGGCGTGGCCGTCAGCCCGGACGGCAACTGGGTCTACGTCACCGCAGAGGCCACGCACACCGTCACGGTCATCGACGCGAAGGCGCTCGAGGTCGTCACCCACATCCTCGTCGGCAACCGCCCTCGCGTGGTGGAGTTCTCCAACGACGGCACGCGCGCCTACGTCTCCGCCGAGATCGGCGGGACCATCTCGGTCATCGATACGTCCACTCGCAAGGTGATCGACACCATCAACCTGGGGCTCGACTCACGGCCGGTCGAGATCGCCGTCGACCCCACCAGCGACCTCATCTACGTGGCGGGCGGCGGCACCAGCGCCGTGTACGTCATCGACACGACCACGAACGAGGTCGTCAACACCATCAAGGAGCAGATGGGGCGGCGGCCGTGGGGCATCGCCATCACGCCGGACGGCAAGCGCGTCTACACGGCCAACGGCCTCTCCGACAGCGTGTCGGTGATAGACACGGCCTGCGGCTGCGTGGTCGCCAACATCGGAGCCGGGCGCGGCGCCCACTCCGCCGAGATCGGGGTGATCCCGGGTGGCAACTAAGCTCGCGCGCGCACTCCTGGCCGTCCTGGTCGGCGCCATGGCGGCGACCGCCGCGGCCCAGTACGGGTACCAACCGTTCTTCGACCAGCCGCTCATCCAGAACCGCGCCTACGGGCTCGAGCTCGTGCTGCGGCGCCTCGCCGTCATCGACCAGTTCGAGGCCCCGCTCGACGACGACCTCATGGAGCAGGTCGAGGCGCTGCTAGACTCCGACGTCCACCGCTTCGTGGGCACGCTACGCGCCGCCGACCCGGCGCTGGGCGACGACCTCTTGGCGGCCCTCGAGGAGGTCGAGGAGCGCGCCGAGGCCGGTGAGGACGCCTCGGCCGCCGTGGCTGAGGCGCGCACCCTCGCGCTCCGCGCCTACGACAGGGTGGTGCCCACCGAGGTCAGGCGCTCCCCCGCCTTCCTTGGCGGGGTAATCGCCGACCTGTCGCTCGGCGAGGGCGGCGTGGCCGAGGGTTACGAGGAGGCTGCCGGCGGCGAGCCGTTCGAGTTCACGAGCGGCTGGGCGTCGTTGCAGCGCGTCGAGGAGCTGTGGACGCAGCTGAGCGCCTACGCGACGGCGGAGCAGCGCGCCGACGTCGAGGAGATGCTCGGCCTGCTCGACGGGGTCTACCCGCGGCCGGAGCCGCCGGCGGCCATCGTTGGCGACCCCGAGGAGGCCGAGGCCTCGGTTCAGCGGCTGATCAGCCTGCTGGAGACGGTGGCCGACGCCGAGCTGTTCGCCGGGCGCGACATGCCGGCGTTGGCGGAGAGCCTCGTCGTCACGCTCACCCCGGCATGTCGGGCCTACCAGGCGGGCGACGACGCGGTGGCGCTCGAGGGCGTGTTCGCGGTCGGCGAGCTGTACGTTCGCTACCTCGCCGACTTCATGGGCTTCATGGCGCCCGAAGTGCACGAGGAGGCCGCGGAGGTCATCGGCGCCCTCACGGGCCTCGAGGCCGAGGGTGATGAGGGTGAAGAGGGCGAGGAGGAAGACGACGAGGCGGGCGCCGAGGTCGCTGCGGCGGGCGCCGCGGCGGGCGCCGCTTGCCTGGAGCTCCTCGAGGCGCTCGAGGAGGCGGTCGGCGTCCTGGGCGGCTGAACGGGTCGACCTCGGGGCGGTAACGTCGTGAGCATGCCGGACGCGCCCCGCCCCACCCAGCCGTCGCGGGAGGCGACCGCCATCGATGCCGAGGGTCTCGGGCGGCGCTACGGCGCCGTGGTTGCGGTCGACTCCGTGACGCTGCGGATCGGGGTGGGCGAGTTCTTCGCGTTGCTCGGGCCGAACGGGGCGGGCAAGACGACCACGCTGCACATGCTCACCACGCTCGTCAGGCCCACTGCCGGCCGCGCGAGCGTGATGGGGTTCGACGTCGTGCGGCAGGCGCACGAGGTGCGCCGCGTCCTGGGGATGGTGTTCCAGGATCCCGCGCTCGACGAGCGCCTTACCGCCAGGGAGAACCTCCAGGTGCACGCCGTCCTGTACGGCATCGGTCGCCGCGACCGCCGCGGCGCCATCGAGCGAGCGCTCGCTTGGGCGGCCCTCACAGACGCGGGCGACCGCGCGGTGCGCTCGTTCTCGGGCGGCATGAAGCGGCGCCTCGAGCTCTCGCGGGCGCTCATGCACTCGCCGTCGGTGCTCTTCCTCGACGAGCCCACCATCGGCCTCGACCCGCAGGGCCGCAGGCACCTGTGGGAGCGGATCGCGGCCCTGCGCGAGGGGGGCATGACCGTGCTGATGACGACGCACAACCTGCCCGAGGCGGAGGCGTGCGACCGCGTGGGGATCATCGACGCCGGCAGGCTCATCGCCATCGGGGCGCCCGACGAGCTCGCCCGGGCTCACGGGGGCGACGGCGCCGACCTGGAGGACGTGTTCATCGCCCTTACGGGCAAGCAGCTGCGCGACGAGGCGGCGACGGCGCGTGACCGCATGGTCAGCTTCGCCAGGCGTGGCGGGGAGCACACTCGGTGAGCGCGCCGGTCGGCGACGGCGCCGCCGCGGTGGGCGCGCGCGCGGTCGGCGTCAGGTCGTGGGCCGGCGTGGCGCCCGACGTGGTCTACGTCATGTGGCTCCGCGAGCTGAAGCGCTACCGCCGCGACCGCTCGCAGATCTTCGGCGGCTTCTCCCGCACCGTCCTCTGGCTCCTCATCCTGGGCTTCGGGTTGGGCGCGGCGCTGCGCGAGATCGAGGGGTACTCGTACGCGCAGTACATCCTGCCGGGCGTGATCGTCCTCAACGTGCTGTTCGCCTCGTTGCAGTGCGCCATCGCGCTCGTGTGGGACCGCGAGGTCGGGCTGTTGCGTGAGGTCGTGGTGTCGCCGGCCCCCATGTTCAGCGTCACGCTCGGCAAGCTGCTCGGGGGCGCCACCGTGTCGCTGGCGCAGGGGAGCATCCCGCTCCTGTTCGCCCCGCTCATCGGCGTGCGCCTATCGGTCGGCGGCGTCCTGGGTGCCTGGGCCGTCATCTTCGCGCTCGGCGTCTTCATGACGGCGCTCGGCGTCATCATCGCGTCGCGGCTCAAGACGTTCGAGGGCTTCGGCAGCATCTCGAACGGCGTCATCCAGCCCCTCTACTTCCTGTCGGGCTCGATCTTCCCTCTCAAGGGCGTCATCGGCGGGGTGGGCTTCCTCGACATCCCCGACCACCTGCGCGAGGAGCTGAGGCGCATCGGGGTGTTCGCGATCGGCGGCGGTTGGGTGGTGCAGCTGCCGGGCTGGATCCAGGCGCTGGTGTACGTGAACCCGGTCAGCTACCAGCTCGACCTGCTGCGGTACATGCTCCTACGCTTCAACCAGCTCCCCCTAGGCCTCGACGTGGTCGTCACCTTCGGGTTGCCGCTCGTGGCCGCCGTGCTGGCCGCGGGCCTGATGGGGCGCATGCTCAAGCAGCGCTGACGCCCCCATGCGCCTCGCCGCGGCCGGCGCGCCTCAGGGCGCCAGCGCGCGCACGGCGCGACGCGAGACCTCCCAGACGCCCACGTCGTTGGCGTCGCGCGGGCGCGGCAGGAGGGCGCCCACGTCGAGGTTCTCGACCACGCGGCCGGGTCCCGGGCTCATCACGACGATCCGGTCGGCGAGGAACGCCGCCTCCATGGGGTTGTGCGTCACGAAGAGAACGGTGCAGCCGAGCTCCGACCAGAGCGCGAGCAGTTCCTCGCGCATGCGCGAGGCCGTGAGCTCGTCGAGCGCGGAGAACGGCTCGTCCAGGTAGAGCACGTCGGGCGAGATGATCAACGCCCGCGCCACCGCGACGCGTTGGCGCTGCCCGATGGAGAGCTGACGCGGGTAGTCGCGGCCGCGCCCGGCAAGGCCGACCCGCTCGAGCCAGAACTCGACCAGGTCGTCCGCGCCCCGCCTCGCGTCGAGGACGAAGCGCAGGTTCGCGCTGACGCTCAACCAGGGTAGGAGCCGCGGCTCCTGGAACATGTAGCCGGCCACCGGCGCCGCCGAGCCGCGACCCACGACCCTCACCGTCCCGCCGTCGGGGGCGTCGAGGCCGGCGAAGATGTTGAGGAGCGTCGTCTTCCCGCAGCCCGACGGCCCCAGCAGGCAGACGAACTCGCCGTCGGCCACGGTCAGGTCGACGCCGGCCAGCGCGAGGCGCTCGCCGCCGCCAGGCAGCTGGTACGCCTTGGTCACTCCCGCCGCCTCGAGCGTGGCCATCAGCCGACCGCCCCTACCTTCACGGGCTCGCGCCACCTGAAGGCGAGGCGTTGCAGCGTGCCCATGACCCCCAGATCGATGGTGGCGAGCAGGATCATCATGGTGAGGCCGTAGGCGAGGATGCCCGCCATGTTGAAGAACTGGAAGTAGAAGGCGATCTGGTAGCCGACACCGGAGGTGCGACCGAGCAGCTCGCCCAGCACGACCATCTTCCACGACAGCGCGAGCGTGCCACGCGCCGTGCCGACGATGTAGGGCGTCAGCTGCGGGAACACCACGTTGCGCCAGATGGCGGTCGGGGAGCGCCTGAAGGCGGTCGCCATCTGCACCAGGCCCCCGTCCATGGCGCGCGCGCCCTCCCTGATGGCGACGACGATGGTGGGGAAGACGGAGACGACCAACGCGACCACCAGAGCCCGGTCCGACAGGCCGAGCGTCAGGTAGGCCACCACGAACAGGAGGATGCGGGGGACCGTCAAGGTGACGACCAGCCAGCCCTGCAGCAGGTCGTCGCCGCGCCGCGACAGCCCCATGACGGCGCCCATCGCCACCCCGAGCGCCATGGCGAGGAGGAACGCGATGAGCACCCGCTGGGTGGTCACCCACAGGTGCGCGAGCAGCGCGCCGCGCTCGAGCTCGTGCGCCATGAACTGCAGCGTGGCGATGGGACCGGGCAGGATGGCCGGCCCGAGGAGACGCGCCCCCACGAGCCAGAGCGCGAGGAGGGAGGCGTAGGAGAGGAGCCTGAGTCCGGCACCGACGCTCGCGGCCCGGCGCCGCCGCCGTCGCCAGGCGCCGGCGCGGGCGGCGCCCGCCGCTTCGGCCGCCGCCGCGCGCCCGCTGCCGGCTGGTGGTGGTGACGCCTCTCCGGTCGGCACTCGCGGTCGTCTCGCCCGTCAGCGCGGGACGAAGCGGGTGGTGTAGGCGGCCGGGTCGACCCCCGCCACCCCCACGACGTCCGCACCGGCCAGCGCCACGAGGCGGTCGACCATGCTGACGAGCCCGTCGATGGACTCCTGCGTCCAGTTGCTGGTGGTCCCCTTCTTCCAGCGGGCGATGACGGTGGGGAACTGCGCCGGGTCGGGCAGAGAGTAGAGCCCGAGGTCGAGGATGGACTGCCAGAACGGGTCGTCGGCGGGCGCAGCCACCATGGCGGCGAACGTGTCTTGGAGCGTGGCGATGAAGCGGGTCTTCAGCTCGTCCGGCATGTCGTCGCGGGCCACGACCATCAGGTTGGGGAGGTCGCTCGGCAGGCCGAGCTCTCCCAGCATGTCGGCCACGCTCATGACCTCGCGCGCCACCCCGGCCGCCTCCATGCGGGCCACCCAGTGCCAGAGCGGCAGCGCCGCGTCGACCTGGCCGTCGGCCGTCAACTGCATCATCAGGGGCGGGGCTGCGGCCACGACCTCGCTGTCCTCCTGCACGTCGAAGCCGTACTCGGAGATCGTCAGGGCCCGCAGGATGAGGAGGCTCTTGTCGCGGAGGCTGCCGGCGGCGATCGTCTTGCCCTTCAGGTCGGCGAGGCCCTCGATGCCTGAGTCGACGCCCACCACCAGCGCGCCGACGGCCGTGGCGTACGGGTAGATGCCGCTGGCGGCGATGCCGGCCTCGCGGAGCAGCGCGGGCGCGAGGAAGTCGTCCACCTTCACGTCGGCGGCGCCCGAGCGCAGGGCGATCTCGCTGGCCTGCTTGGAGGCGTACGGCGTGGCGACCACCTGGATACCGTTCTTGGTGGCCGTGTCGAAGTAGTCCATGGCGTGGACGACCCAGGAGAACGTCCCCGTGGCCTCCATCGCCGCGTTCACCACCGGTAACTGGCCTTGGGCCGCGCCGTGGGCGGCAAGGGGGGAGAGGAGGAGGACGAGGCAGAGGCGTAGCGTGCGCATGTCGATCCCTTCCGGGGGTGCGACCACCGGGGCGCGTGAGCGTGCCGATCGCCCGGCGGGACCGGTGACCCCCTCGGCCCCGGGCGGGTCCTTAGACCGCGCTCATGATATATGCGTTGGGCGTTCGGTCCGGTGCACGTGGCGCATGGCGGCGCGCGGACCGCCGGGCGGACATCCGGGAGCGGGCCTCCGGGGTGGGGCGGCGCGCCTGGGTACACTCTGGCGAGCGCCCGCGGGGGTCGGCCACCCGAGGGGCCCTCGCGCCGGAGGACGAACCGATGCGTGCCTTGAGGGTAGTGATAGCCGTCGCCGTGCTGGCCGTGGCAGCCTACGCGCTGCTGGCGCTCGTCAACCGCCCACGCGCGCGCCACGCCTACGTGCAGGCCTTGGGCGCGGGCACCAGCGTGCTCGCCCATGGCGGCGGGCAGGGCCTCTGGCCCGACAACACCCTGCCGGCGTTCGAGGGGTCGGCGGCGTTGGGCGCCGACGTGCTGGAACTCGACGTGCAGCGCGACGCCGACGGGGCGTTCCGCGTGATCCACGACGCGACGCTCGACCGGACCACCTCCGGCACCGGTCCCGTTGGCGCCACGTCCGCCTCGGGGTTCGCGGCGGTCGACGCCGGCTACCGCTGGACGACCGACGGTCACCGGGGCGACGCCCAGGCGGGGGAGTACCACTACCGCGGCACGGGCGTGGTCGTGCCAACCCTGCGCGAGGTACTGGCGCGCTTCCCGGCGAACGCCGTGAACGTGGAGATCAAGGAGGAGACGGCGGCGGCGGGCACGGCGCTCTGCGCCCTGCTGCGAGAGAGCGGGGCCGGCGGGAGGGTGATGGTGGCAGCGTTCGCGTCGGCGCCGTTGCGGGCGTTCCGCGAGGCGTGCCCCGAGGTGGCGACCGCGGCATCGCGCAGCGAGGTCACGCTCTTCTACGTGCTGGCGACCCTCCGCCTGGCGCGCGCCTACGCGCCGCCGTTCGACGCGTTGCAGGTGCCGGTCAGGCAGGGCAACGTCACGGTGGTCACCCCCGCGTTCGTGCGCGCCGCGCACGGCCGCGGCGTGCGCGTGGACGTCTGGACCGTCAACGACGCCGCCGAGATGCGCCGGCTCCTGGCCATGGGCGTCGACGGGCTGATAACGGATCGCCCCGACCGCGCGCTCAGGGTCCTGGGGCGGCCCTTCGACGCGGGCCTCGTGCCGACGTTCGTGGCGCCGTGACGGCCGCCGGCGCGCCGCTGCCGCCCGCCGGCGCCCCCGGGGAGGCGAGCCTTGCTACGTGACCTGTTCGTGCTGGACCTGAGCCGCGTCCTGGCCGGGCCCTACTGCACCCTGCTGCTGGCCGACCTCGGCGCGCGGGTGGTGAAGGTGGAGTCGCCCGCCGGCGACGACACCAGGCGCTGGGGGCCGCCATACGTGGGTGGCGAGAGCGGCTACTACCTGTCCGTGAACCGCGGCAAGGAGAGCCTCGCGCTCGACCTCAAGGACCCGCGCGGCAGCGCCATCGTGCGCGACCTCGCCCGCAAGGCGGACGTGGTGGTCGAGAACTTCAAGGTCGGCGACCTCGCGCGCTACGGCCTCGACTACGCCGCCGTGGCGGCCGGCAACCCGGGCGTCGTGTACGTGTCCATCACCGGCTACGGGCAGGATGGTCCCCGGCGCTCGGAGGCGGGCTACGATGCCGCCCTCCAGGCGCAGTCGGGCCTGCTCGCCATGACGGGGGAACCTGACGGTCCGCCCGTCAAGCTCGGGGTGGCGTGGATCGACGTGCTGACCGGGCTTCACGCCGCCACGGCGGCGTTGGCGGCGCTGCGGCGGCGCGACGCCACCGGCGAGGGGGCCCACGTCGACATGGCGCTGTTCGACGTCGCCCTGGCGTCCATGGTGAACCAGGCGCAGAACGCGCTGCTCACGGGGCAGCCGCCGGCCAGGCTGGGGAGCGGGCACCCGAACATCGTGCCCTACCAGGCGTTCGACGTCGCGGACGGCGCCGTGGTGGTGGCGGTCGGCAACGACGGGCAGTTCGCCAGGTTCTGTGACGTGCTGGGTCGGCCCGAACTGGCGCGCGACCCGCGGTTCGCGACGAACGAGGCGCGCGTCCTCAACCGCGGCGCGCTCGTGCCCATGGTCGCCGCGGAACTGGCCCCCCGGACGCGGGCGGAGCTCCTGGCGGCCTGCCGCGCGGCCACCGTGCCCGCCACGCCGGTGGCGACGCTGCCGGAGGCGCTGGCGGACCCGCAGGCGGAGGCGCGGGGAGCCGTCGTGGCGGGGCACCACCCGACCGTCGGGACGCTACCCATGGTCGCGAGCCCGTTGTGGCACGTTGCGGGGCCCGGCGGCGCGCCGGTGCTCGCGCCACCGGCGCCCGGCGCAGCGCCCGTCCCGCCCCTGTTGGGCGCCGACTCGCGCGGGGTGCTGCGCCGCGAGCTCGGCCTGAGCGAAGGGGAGATCGACGAGCTGGTGGCGGACGGCGTGGTCGTGCAGCGCTGAGGCGCACGCGGCTTCAGGACGCTTGCGGTTCAGCGAGCCCGCGGCCGAGCAGCGCCGCCCTTCACGAGGGCTGCGTCAGCGCCGCCGCGACGCTCCCGCGCAGCAACCCGCGGTAGACCCCGTCGACTGCGAGTCGGTTACCCGCGACCTCGACGGTCGGGTAGGCCGGGTTGTGCGGCCGCAGCGCGAAGCGGCCCGCGCCCAGGTCGTCGAGGTACTTGAGCGTGACCTCGTCGTCGTCGACCCGGACGGCGCAGATCTCGCCGCTGCGGCGATGGCGGCCCTGCTCCAGGAGCACCACGTCGCCGTCCTGGATGAGGTCGGCCATGGAGTCGCCCCTCACGCGGAGCGCGAACGCTCCCGCCCCCCCGCCGACCGCCGCGGGCAGGTACGCCTCCGCGAGCGCCTCGGCGCTGGTGAGCGGACCGGCCGGGATGGCGCCGAGTACGGGCACGCCGGTGGCCCCGGCAGGAAGCTCGAGCAGCGGCGAGCGGCCGCGCCCCCGGCTCTCGAAGCGTAGGTAGCCCTTGGCGGCGAGCGCCTCCAGGTGCTGGCGCAACGACACGTAGTGCACGCCGAGGCCGCGGGCGAACTCCGCGAGGTCGGGCGGTGCGCCGGTGCGCCGCTCGTGCTCCACCAGCCGCTCGTACACCCGCCGTTGGGCGGGGGACAGGGGGCGGCGGTCGGCGGGCTCGTTCAGCATCGCCTTAAATGCTAAGGTGGTGGCCACGCGATGTCAACGCCCGCGAACCCGGCCGTGGAAGGCTCGTCCAGGACGCACGTGCGCGCCTCGGGTCAACCGACGGACGCCCTGGACTTTCTCATGACCGGCTGCTATAGTTTCTGTAGTTGCGCGCCTCCGCCTCACCCGCCCGGCGCGCACACTCGAAAGGACCCATCATGCTCGACACGTTCGAACAACTCGATACGCCGAGCTCCTGCCAGGCCTCCCGCGTGGTGCCGTCGGGCCTCGCGCTGCCCATCCGCACCCTCGAGCCCGGCCAGGTGCTCTACGAAGCCGACCGCGAGGCCAGCAGCCTCTACGTGGTCAACCAGGGCGTCCTCAAGGCGGTCGTCCCCACCAGCCTCGGCCGCGACCGCATCGCTGACCTCTACGGCCCCGGCGACGTGCTCGGCCTCTCGGCGCTCGACGGCGGCAACCATGCCGAGACCGTCGTGGCGGTGCACGAGGCGTGCCTCACGCCCATCGACCCGCAGCAGGCCATGAACGATCGCGGCCTGCGCGACTACGTCCTCCGCAGCCTCGCGCGGCAGTTGCGCCGCAGCCGCGAGATGCTGGACGAGGCCGAGATGCCCGTCGGCGCCCGCGTCACCCGCGCCTTCCTGCGGCTCGCCAAGCAGTTCGGGCTGCCGGCCGACGACCAACAGGGCGGCATCAAGCTGCCGTTGGCGCTTACGCACGAGGACCTCGCCGACCTCACGGGATCGAGCCGCGTCACCATCACGCGCATCCTCGGCGAGCTCCGCAACGAGGGCGCCCTCTCGGGCACCCGCGGCGTGTACGTCGCCGACCTCGCCGGCCTGGAGCGGGCCACCGACCAGTACGTGATGCAGGTGCTCTGAGGCGGTCCGAGCGTCCGCCTGCGCCCCCGGCGGCCCCACCGTGTAGTGGGGCGCGGCCGGGGGCGAGTTCGTGAGGTAGGCTTGAAGCCTGATGCTGACGTTCACCGACATCGCCAAGGAACGCGTCCTCCACTTCATCGAGGCGCAACGGAGCCAGGGGGTCGGCGCGTTGCGCATCGCCGGCAACCGCACCGAGCAGCGCCTCTGGCTGGTGAAGGGCGAGGACCGGCGCGCCGACGACCGCGTCCAGAACGAGCCGGGGTTCGACGTCTACCTGGACCCGCTCTCGGCCGGGCACCTTGACGGCGCCACCGTGGACTTCGTCGAGGGCGTCATGCAGTCGGGCTTCCGCGTCTACCACCCCAGTCCCGCCTGGGACGACCCGCTGGCCCAGCGGGTGCAGGACGTCATCGACCGCCACATCAACCCGGGCGTGGCCGGGCACGGCGGCAACGTCACGCTCGAGGGCGTCGACGACGGCGTGGCCATCATCCGCTTCGGCGGCGGTTGCCACGGCTGCGGCGCCGCCGACGTGACCCTCAAGCAGGGCATCGACCGCATCCTCAAGGAGCAGGTGCCCGAGATCCGCGGCGTAAGGGACGCCACGGACCACAGCACGGGCGAGAACCCCTACTACGCCCCTCAGGCCAAGCGCGCGCAGTCGCCGCTGGGTTGAACCCGCCGGCGCCCCGCGTGCCTTCCGCGGCCGCCGAGGTCGGGTGAGCGGCCCCGCGCCCACAGCGGGCACGGGCGTAACCGCCGCCGAGGTGCGCCGCGCCGTGGAGGTCGCGGCGGGCAGGGCGCCGGGCACGCTCCACCTCAGGGGCGGCCGCGTGGTCAACGTCTTCACCAGCGAGATCCTCGAGGCCGACGTCCTGGTGGCCGGGCGGCTCGTGGCGGCCGTGTTGCCGGTGGTGCCCGCCCACTACCCGCCGGCCGACGACGTCGTCGACCTGGCGGGCAGCGTGGTGCGCCCCGGCTACGTCGACGGTCACGTCCACCTGGAGTCGTCACTCGTCACGCCCGCCGAGTACGCCCGCTGCCTCCTGCCTCGCGGCGTGACCGGCGTGGTGTGCGACCCTCACGAGCTCGCCAACGTGGCGGGCGAGGCCGGGGTGGCGTGGCTGCTCGCCGCCTCCGCCGACCTCCCGTTCGACGTGTGGGTGACGGCGCCGAGCTGCGTTCCGAGCAGCCCGTTCGAGACGGTCGGCGCCGACTACGGCCCAGGCGCCATGGCCCGCCTGCTTGACGATCCACGCAGCGTCGGCGTGGCCGAACTGATGAGCTTCGGCGCGCTGGTGGCTGGCGACGAGCGCGTGCTCTCCAAGGCCCGCCTTGGCGAGGAGCGCGGCCGGACGGTCGAGGGCCACGCGCCCGCCCTGACGGGCGCGGCGCTGCAGGCGTACCTCGCCGCCGGTGTCGGATCGGACCACGAGAGCACCACCCTGGCAGAGGGGCTGGAGAAGCTCCGCGCCGGCGCCTTCCTCATGATCAGGGAGGGATCGGTCACCCGCGACCTCGACGCCCTGATGCCCCTCGTCGACCCCCGCCACGGCGACAGGATCGGCTTCGTCACCGACGACCGCCTGCCCCACGACCTGCTCACCGAGGGTGGGGTCGACCTACTCGTGCGCCGGGCCGTGGCGGCCGGTCGCGACGCCGCCTACGCGGTGCGTTGCGCCAGCTACAACCACGCCAGGCATTTCCGCCTCCCCCGTCGCGGCGCCGTCGCGGCCGGCTACCTGGCTGACCTGGCCGTGGGCGGGGAGCTGAGCGCCGACCCCGACCTCGTGCTCAAGGGCGGGCAGGTGGTGGCGCGGGGCGGCCTGCTCGTGCCGGGGGCCGTGCCGGCGCGGCCGGCGCTCACCGCGGCCGGGCCACTTGGCCGCAGCGTGAGGTTGCCGGCGCTCGCTCCGGCCTCGTTCGCGGCCCCGGCGCCTCCCGGCCCGGTGCGGGTGATCCGCGCGCACCCCAACCAGATCCTGACCACGGCGGAGAGGCAGACGCCCACCGTCGTCGACGGGCTGGCGGTGGCGGATCCGGCGCGCGACCTCGCCAAGCTGGCGTGCGTGGAGCGCCACGGAAGGCGCCCCGACGCCGTCCCCGCCGTCGGCTTCGTCGCCGGCTTCGGCCTGCGGCGCGGCGCTCTCGCGTCGAGCGTGGGGCACGACCACCACAACGTCTTGTGCGTGGGAACGAACGACCGCGACATGCTCGCCGCCTGTCTGCGCCTGGCGGAGCTGGGCGGCGGCCTGGTGGCCTGCCTGGACGGGGCCGTCGTGGCCGAGCTCGAGCTGCCCATCGGGGGCATCGTCACGGACGTGCCGCTGGAGGCGGTGCGCGACCGGCTCGACGCCCTCGACGCCGCCGCCCGATCGTTCGGTTGCGAGCTGCCGTCGCCTTACATGGCGCTCAGCTTCATGGGGTTGGCCGTGATCCCCGAGTTGCGCCTCACCGACCTAGGGCTGGTAGACGTTGGGGCGGGTCGCATCGTGCCGCTCGCCGCCGACGCCTAGCCGGCGCCCCGTGGGGCGTCAGAAGGCGCGCTTGAACGGCCAGATGTCGTAACTCACCCACACGCCGGTCTGCGTGTACGGGTCGCTCGCGACGATGGCCCGAGCCTCCGCTTCGCTGGCGGCCTCGAGGACGACGGCGGAGCCGATCATGGCTCCCTCGGCGTCCAGCAGGGCCCCGCCGAGGGGCAGGAGCCCCTGCTCCGCGCGCCGCTTGGCGGCCTCCAGGTGCGCCGGGCGCGCCGCCGCGCGCCGCGCAGGGGCCTCCGCGTCCACGCCGTCTCGTGCCACGACCAGGTAAAGCATGTTCCCTCCCAGCTCCGCTCGGTCCGTAAACTCCCGGGCGGAGGGCCGCGTGACGTGCCGGCCCGGACGACCCAGAGGTTACCGCCGTCAGGAGGCGCGCCGCGACCTGCCGCTCACGTTCTCGTGCAGCGCGGCGTTCCCGCGGGCGCCCGTCCGTCTTTACCCTCGCCCGGTGCTCTGATACACTTCGCCAACTCGTGAGGCCCGACTGCGACCACCTCGGCCGCGCGCGTCGCCAGGACTGAGCTGCGGCGGCGCGGCGGCAAGGGGAGACGACCGGCCTCACCGTAGCCGGCATCCGCGCCAACCGGACGCCGTGAAGGAGTGGAACGTGCACCTTCGTCGCCTGTTGCTGTTGACGCTCGGCGCGCTGGCCCTATGGGGTAGCGCCTCCGCCGCCGGCACGCTGAACTACCCAGTCAGCGCCGACCCGGAACACCTCGACGCCTGGCGCTCCACCACGGTCGCCACGCGGCGCGTGCTCGTGAACGTCTACGAGGGCCTCACCACCTTCGACGGCGAGAGCGGCGCGGTCGTCCCGGCGCTCGCCGAGTCGTGGGACATCTCCGACGACGGCCTCACCTACACCTTCCACCTGCGCAGGGGCGTCAAGTTCCAGGCTGCGCCCGGGGTCACCTACGCCGATCCCGAGATGAAGGCCGACGACGTCGAGTGGTCCCTGCTGCGCTACCTCACCGAGGACACCGCCGTCTCCGAGCACCCCGAGTACCTGCAGGCCCTCAAGGGCTCGGCGGCGTTCCTCGCCGGCGAGGCCGACACCGTCGAGGGCTTCAGGGTGGTCGACGACCACACGGTCGAGATGACCCTCGACGCGCCCAACCACCGGTTCCTGGCGGACCTCGTCAACGCCTACGTCGTGCCGCGCGAGGCCCTCGAGGCGCTCGGCGCCTCGCTCAGCAACAACCCTGTCGGCACCGGCCCGTTCCTGTTCGATAGCTGGCGCCGCGACGACCAGCTCGTCCTCAAGGCCAACCCCGACTACTGGGAAGGCGCGCCCAAGCTCGACCGCGTGGTGTTCCACAACGTGCCCGACGCCACCACGGCGCTGCTCCAGTACCGCCAGGGCGAGCTCGACCTTCTCCTCGACTTCCCGGACGGCCAGCTCGAGTCGATCAAGAACGAGTACGCGGCCGAGTACCACGAGTCCGCCGGCCTCAACGTGCGCTACTGGGGCTTCAAGGTCACCGAGCCCCCCTTCAAGGACAACGTGAAGCTGCGCCAGGCGTTCAACTACGCCGTCGACCGCGAGCTCATCTGGAACGTGCTCATGGAGGGCGCGCGCGTGCCCGGCACCATGGGCGTGCTCCCGCCCGACATGCCGGCCGCCGACGTGGCCGGTTACCCGTACGACATCGAGAAGGCCAAGGCGGCGCTCGCCGAGGCCGGCTACCCCGGCGGCGCCGGGCTCGACCCCATCACGCTCTACTACTTCGCCTCCGACTCCGACGCGCCGCACGTGGCGCTGCAGGACATGCTGGCGCAGATCGGCGTGACCATCGTCCTCCAGAAGGAGGACAACAGCACCTACTGGACGCACGTTGGCGAACCCGACGTGGTGTTCTTCCTCTCGGGCTGGAGCGCCGACTTCGCCGACCCCAGCGAGGTCCTCGACTTCCTCTTCGCGCACGGCCGCGACGACACCGAGTACGACAACCCCGAGGTCGACGCGCTCCTCGACCAGGCGCGCGCCACGAGCGACCCTGACGAGCGCAACGCCATCTACCTGAAGGCGCACGAGCTGATCATGGCCGACGCGCCGTGGATCGTCTCGGGCTACTCGAAGATCGCCTACCTGCTCAAGCCGAACGTCACCGACTTCCAGGTCTCCGCGGCCGGCACCTACCGCACGCCGCTCAAGTACGTAGAGAAGAAGTAACCGTCCGGCCACGACCGGGCCGCCAGGGCGCGACCGGCGCCGGGCGGCCCGGCCCGCGCCGGCGTGCCGGGCGCCCGCCCGGACCCCGGCGCGTCACCGGGCCGGCCCCGCCGGCGTAGCCCACGGCGAGCCGCCGGCAGTGCCCCGCCGCCAACCACGAGAGGACACGGCCGGCTTGTTCCAGTACGTTCTGCGCCGCGCGCTCTGGGCCGTCCCCACGCTGCTCGGCGTGTTCACCATCATCTTCCTGCTCACCTATCTGATGCCCGGCGACCCGGTCAGGGCCGTCATGGGCGAACAGTACAAGCGTGCCGACCCCGCCACCATCGAGCGCGTCCGCGATTCTCTCGGCCTCAACGACCCGTGGTACGCCCAGTACGGAAGGTTCCTGTACCGCACCGTGACGGGCGACCTCGGCAAGAGCTTCGTGCTCGACGAGCAGGTGGGCGACATCATCGGCTACCGCTTCCCGCGCACGCTGCAGCTCATGTCGGCGGCCCTGTTGGTGGCCATCCTCATCGGCATACCCTCCGGCATCCTTGCCGCGCGTCACCAGTACACCTGGATCGACCACACGCTCATGCTGGTGGCCCTCCTGGGCGTGGCGATGCCCGTCTTCTGGCAGGCGGTCCTCGCCAAGATCTTCCTGACGCAGGACACGTACGGCGTGGCGCTGTTCCCCGTCGCGGGCTACGGGGGCGGCAACGTCCGCTACCTGGTGCTGCCGGCGTTGGTGCTGGGCACGCACTTGTCGGCGACCATCGCGCGCGTGATGCGCTCGTCGCTGCTCGAGGAGCGGCGCAAGGACTACTCGCGCACCGCCCGCTCCAAGGGCCTGGCCGACCGCCAGGTCATCTTCAAGCACGAGCTGCGGAACGCGCTCATACCGGTGATAACGATCATCGGCCTCGACGTCGGCTACCTGCTGGGCGGCTCGGTCGTCACCGAGACGGTGTTCAACTGGCCCGGCCTCGGGCGCGCGGTGGTGACGGCCATCTCGCGCCGCGACGCGCCCGTCATCATCGGCACGCTCGTCTTCGGGGCGCTCCTGTTCGTGGCGGTCAACATCGTCATCGACGTCCTGTACGCGGTGATCAACCCGCAGATCAGGTACGCGTGAGCGCCGCGAGCGGCTCGGTGGGCGGTTGGCGGCGCTCCCGGCGCCTCCGCGCCTTCGCGCGGCACCGGCTCGGGCTGGTGGGCCTCGTCATCGTGGTCGTCTTCACGCTGGTGGCCATCCTCGCCCCGCAGATCGCGCCGCACGACCCGACGGCTCAACGTATCGCCACCGCGCGCCTCGTTCCGCCGTCGGCCGAGTTCTGGTTCGGCACCGACGAGCTGGGCCGCGACCTGTTCTCGCGCATCGTCTACGGCGCCCGCATCAGCATGCGCATCGGGTTGATAGCCGAGGGGATCGCCCTCTTGGTCGGCATAACCCTGGGGGCCATGGCCGGCTTCTTCGGCGGTTGGGTCGACAACCTCATCATGCGGGTCACCGACGTGTTCTTCGCCATCCCGGGCCTGCTCTTCCTGATCGTCATCGTGGCCATCTTCGGCTCGGGCGCCACCACCATCTTCCTCGCGTTGGGCCTGATCAGTTGGCCGGGGGAGGCGCGCGTCATGCGTTCCGAGGTGCTGCGGGTGCGGCAGAACGAGTACGTCACGGCGGCCAGGGCGCTCGGGCTGCGGGACGTGGGCGTCATCCTGCGCCACGTCATGCCCAACGCGCTCGCCTCCATGATCGTCATCGGCTCGTTGGGCGTCGCCGGCGCCATCCTGTCGGAGGCGACGCTGTCGTTCCTGGGGCTGGGCATCCAGGAGCCGCTGGCCAGCTGGGGCACGATGATCAACCGCGGGCAGCAGTTCATCTTCAACGCCTGGTGGTACTCGGTGTTCCCTGGCGCCGTCATCATGCTGGTGGTTCTCGGCTTCAACTTCCTCGGCGACGCCATGCGCGACGCGCTCGCGGTGGAGGAGGGGCGGTGACGTGCCGCAGGGCGAGGTGACGCCGGCGGCGGGGTGGGCGGAGCGGCTCGACGAGTTCGCGGCGGGGTTCTTCGCCGCGCACCGCGTGCCGGGCGGCAGCCTGGCCGTCGTGACGGAGGGGGGCACGCCGTTCGTGCGCGCGTACGGGTGGCGGGACCGCGAGGCGCGGGTGCCAGTGGCGGCCGACACCGTCTTCGGCCTCGCGTCGCTCACGAAGTCGTTCACGGCCCTGACGCTGCTCGCCCTCGAGGCGCGCGGGGTCCTCACGCTCGACGACCCGGTGGAGCGGCACCTACCGGCGTTCGCCTACCCCGGTGTGAGCCGCGGCAGCGTGCGGCTCGTGCACCTAGCGAGCCACACGAGCGGCCTGCCGCCCGTGCGCGGCCTCGACTTCGCCATCCGGCCGAGCCAGGTGGGCGACCCCGCGCAGGAGTTCAACCGGCGCGACTACCGGGGCGCGCCGGACCTTGGGGATCACGCCGCCCTGCTCGACTACCTGGCGGGCGAGGGGCGCCCGGCGCTGGCGGCACCGGGGCGGGTGGTCAGCTACTCCAACGACGGGTACGCGCTGCTGGGCGCCGTCATCGAGGCGGCCACGGGCGAGCCGTACCCCGACGTGGTTGCGCGCGAGGTGCTCGCGCCGCTCGGCCTGACCGGCGCGGGGTTCGACACGGCGGCGGCGCGCGCGACCGGGCGCCTCACCGAGCTGTACACCCAGGCGCCGACGGGCGAGGTCGTCCGGTCGCTGCAGTGGGAGGAGGCGCCGGCCTACCTCGCGACCGGCTTCCTCAAGGCCAGCGTTCTCGACCTGGCGGCCTACCTGCGCTACCTGCTATGGCCCACCCCGGGGACGCTCGCCGTGCCGCCCGGGCGGCTCAGGGAGCTCCACGTCGGCCGGGGTTGGGCGGAACGGTTCACCTCCTACGGGCTCGGGTGGATGCTGCGGGAGGGATTCCACGGGCGGAGCCTGTGGCGGCACGGCGGGTCGCTGAAGGGCGTCTCCTCTCACCTGGGTGCCGTCCCGTCGCTGGGGCTGGGGGTGGCGGTCCTCGCCAACCTCGACGAGGTGCCGGTGAAGCGGCTCTGGCACGCGGCGGTGAACGCCTACCTCGGCCTGCCGCTGGAGGAGCCCCCCTTCGGAGGGGCTCACGGCCACCACGCCGCCACCGCGCTGGGGCGGGCGGCGCCGGCGCTGGCCGGCGTCTACGACTCCGGCGAGCCGTGGGGCAGGCTCGAGCTGGTCCCGGACGGGGAGCGGCTGCTGGCCCTGGTCGGCGAGCTCGCCACCCCGAACGGCCACCTGGCGCTACTGGACGAGGGCGAGTTCGTGCTCGTGACGGAGGCGGGCGCCTGGGAGAGCGGCAGGTTCGTGTACGGGGTCGGGCGGGCGCGACCGGTCGCCTTGCAGTACGGCATGCGTTGGTACGATAGGCGAGCGGAGCCGGGCGCCGCTTCGTGACGGCGGGCCCCGGGCTCCGGCAAAGTTGATACGACCACGCTCATATTGCTTGACAATGACTGACCCCTGCCGCTATACTGCCGGCTAGTGACGAGCCTGCGCCCCATCTGCTCAGGTTTCATGCTACAGCGGATGGGCGCGCGTCGTGACGGGGCCGACGACCGGCCCTTCGAAGCGACATGGCCGAACCCCCACTAAGGAGCCGAACACATGGCAAAAGCCGTAGGCATCGACCTCGGGACCACCAACAGCGTCATCGCGGTGATGGAAGGGAACGAGCCCGTCGTCCTCGTGAACGCAGAAGGCAACCGCACCACCCCGTCGGTGGTGGCCTTCAAGGGCGAGCAGCGCCTCGTAGGCCAGGTCGCCAAGCGCCAGGCCGTCCTCAACCCCAAGGGGACCCTGTTCGAGATCAAGCGCTACATCGGGCGCACCTGGGACGAGATCAAGCACGAGGCCGAGCGCGCCCCCTACGAGGTCGTGCGCGGCGACGACGGCGGCGTGCGCTTCGTGGTCGAGGGCAAGCAGCTCACGCCCGAAGAGGTGTCGGCGATGGTCCTGCGCAAGCTGGTGACCGACGCCGGGGAGCGCCTCGGCGAGACCATCACCAAGGCCGTCATCACCGTGCCCGCCTACTTCAACAACTCGCAGCGCGAGGCCACGCAGAACGCGGGCCGCATCGCCGGCCTCGAGGTGCTCCGCATCGTCAACGAACCCACCGCGGCCGCCCTCGCCTACGGCCTCGAGAAGAAGGGGAACGAGACCGTACTCGTCTTCGACCTGGGCGGCGGCACCTTCGACGTCTCCGTGCTGGAGGTCGGCGACGGCGTGTTCGAGGTCCGCTCCACCAGCGGCGACACTCACCTGGGCGGCTCCGACATGGACTACGCCATCGTGCAGTGGCTGGCCGACGACTTCCAGAAGCAGTACAGCGTCGACCTGCGCAAGGACAAGCAGGCGCTGCAGCGCCTCCTCGAGGCGGCCGAGAAGGCCAAGATCGAGCTGTCGGGCCTGCCCGAGACGACCATCTCGCTGCCGTTCATCTCCATGGACCCGGCCAGCAACACCCCCCTCTACCTCGACACCAAGCTCACGCGCTCCAAGTTCGAGGAGCTCGTCGACCCGCTCCTCAAGCGCGTGAGGGGCCCCCTCGAGCAGGCGCTCAAGGACGCCAAGCTCAGCGCCTCCGACATCGACGAGATCATCCTCGTGGGCGGCGCCACCCGCGTCCCCGCCGTCAAGAAGATCGTCAAGGACATCCTGGGCAAGGAGCCGAACCAGTCGGTCAACCCCGATGAGGTCGTGGCGCTGGGCGCCGCCGTGCAGGCGGGCGTGCTGACCGGCACGGTCGACGACATCGTCCTGCTCGACGTCACGCCACTGAGCCTGGGCGTCGAGACCAAGGGCGGCGTCTTCACCAAGCTGATCGACCGCAACACCACCGTCCCCGTCCGGAAGTCGGAGACCTTCTCGACCGCCGACCACAACCAGACCGGCGTGGAGGTGCACGTCCTGCAGGGCGAGCGGCCCATGGCGGCTCACAACAAGTCGCTCGGCAGGTTCAAGCTCGACGGCATCCCGCCCATGCCTGCCGGCATGCCGCAGATCGAGATCACCTACGACATGGACGCCAACGGCATCCTGCACGTGACGGCCAAGGAGAAGTCGACAGGCAAGGCGGCGAGCATCACCATCCAGAACACCACCACCCTCAGCGAGGACGAGGTCGACCGCATGGTCAAGGACGCGGCCGCCAACGCCGAGGCCGACCGCACCGCCAAGGAGCTCGCCGAGGCCAAGAACCAGCTCGACGGCCTGAGGCTCCAAGCGCAGAAGGCGCTCGAGGAGGCCACTGGCGCCACCAGCGAGCAGAAGAAGCCCGTCGAGGACCTCGTCGACGAGGCTCAGAAGGCGCTGGCTTCGGAGCTCGTCACCAAGGACCGCCTCGAGAGCATCGGCAAGGACCTCGCCGCGAAGCTGCAGGAGTTCAGCCAGAGCGTCGCCCAGCCCCAGGCGGGACAGGCGGCCGACGAGCCGCAGGCCGATCAGCCGCACCAGCACCCCGGCGACGACGACGTGATCGACGCGGAGTTCAAGCCCGCGGGCTGAGGCGGCGCGGGTCCCTGCGGCGCCCCGCCGCAGGGACCCGGCCGGGACCGAGGATCTCATGACAGACAGTTCTGACCGTCACGACGGCGGCGACGGGACCGCCCGCGAGCCGCACGCCAAGTCCACGCCCGCGCCGGAGCAGCCCTTCACGGGCAGCGTTGGGGAC
>JACFNR010000002.1:99494-108222 GCA_019454765.1 Trueperaceae bacterium
GGCGGCGCGCCAGGGGGCGCACCAGACGGCGCGCCAACGGACGCCGCGGCGGCGCGACCCGCCGGCGGCGTCGATACGGAGGCCGACATCCTTAGAGGTGAGCTCAAGCGCCTACGGGAACAACACGGGGCCCTGCAGCAGGAGCTCGACGACGCCGCGGACCGCGTGCTGCGCGTGAGGGCCGAGATGGAGACCATGCGTCGGCGCCTCCTCGGCGAGGTCGAGCAGGCGCGCGAGCAGGGGCGCGACGAGGTGCTGGCCCCCGTGCTCGCCGTGTACGACGACCTGGAGCGCGCGCTGGCGGTGGCCGCCGAGGCCGAGGGTTCCACGGGCATCGTCACGGGCGTCGAGATGGTGAAGGAGAACCTGGAACGCCAGCTCGCGAGCCTCGGCATCCGCCGCGTTGGCCGCGTCGGCGAGCCGTTCGACCCGCACCTGCACGAGGCGCTCACCACCATACCGGCGGGTCCGGGCCGCGAACCCGGCGTCATCGCCGAGGTGTTCCAGCCCGGGTTCGTCCAGGGCGAGCGTTTGGTGCGCGTGGCGCGCGTCGTGGTCGTGGCCGAGCGGGGCAACTGACGGCGCGCCGGCGCGGGCCGGAGGCGGGAGAGTAGCGTGGCAGCTTACAAGGATTACTACCAGACCTTGGGCGTCGGGAAGGACGCGACCAAGGAGGAGATCCGTCGCGCCTTCAGGAAGCTCGCCGCCAAGCACCACCCCGACCGCAACCCCGACGACGCCGGCGCAGAGGAGCGCTTCAAGGAGATCAACGAGGCCTACACGGTGCTCTCCGACGAAGAGAAGCGCAAGCTGTACGACCAGTACGGCACCACCGGCGCCGTGCCCCCGTTCGCGCAGGGTGGCGGCGCGCACTACCGCACCGTGTCGCCCGAGGAGTTCGCCGGCTTCTCGGACTTCTTCCAGTCCCTCTTCGGCGGCTTCGCCACCGCTCGGGGGGGCTTCGCCACCGACTACGCCGGCCGCGGCCGCGACGCCAACCCGTTCGACTTCGGCGCCCCGCGGCCGAGCAGCGTCGAGGCGCGCCTCGACGTCGGCGTCGTCCAGGCATACCGGGGCGGACCGACCACGATCAGGATCGGCGACAAGAGCCTGGAGGTCACCCTGCCGCGCGGCGTCCGCAACGGCGCGAAGCTGAGGCTGCGCGGCCAGGCACCTTCGGGCGGCGACCTCATCCTCCACGTCAGGCACGTGGCCAGCACGACCTTCAGGGTGGACGGCGACTCGGTGCACGTGCAGCTGCGCGTGCCGGACCACCTGGCGGCCCTTGGCGGAACCATAAGGGTGCCCACGCTCGACGGCGAGGTCGACATGACGCTCCCGCCCGGCTCCTCCACGGGCCGGGTGCTGAGGCTCCGCGGCCAGGGCTGGCCCGGCGAGGGCGGCGCCAGGGGCGATGAGTTCGCCGAGGTGCGGGTGGTCGTTCCGGCGCACCCGAACGAGGAGCAGCGGCGCCTCTACGAGCGGCTCAAGGAGCTCGCGGCAGACAAGGTCAGCTGAGCGGCGGGCGGACCCGCCCGCGGCGTCGGCCTGGCGCCCCGCGCGCCGCGGCTCCTTCCGGCTCCGCGCCCTCAGGTGCGCGCTTAGGCGCGCCCTCAGGTGCGCGCTTAGGCGCGCCCGGTGGGCCGAGTGTTAGGGTGCGCCCCATGACCTCACCCACCACCCCTCGCGCCGCGGCCGCTCGCCGCCTCCGCGGCCACTTGCTGGCCGCCCTGTTCGTTCTCGGCGGAGCCGCGCTCGCGCAGTCCGCGTCCGCGGCCGCGGCCGCCGCCGGCGACGGCCCCGTCGTCATCCGCCTTGGCGCGTACGAGGAGCGCGCGGACGACGTCGCCTGGCGCTTCGGCGTCACGCTGCGCGGCGTCGCCGCTCAGCAGGGGCAGCCGTACACCGAGGAGCTCGCCGCCGAGCTCTGGAGCCTCCTGCCCTACTACCTCGACCAGCGGGTCCAGGAGGTCGCCCTGGCGGCCGAGGCGCGGCGCCGCGGCCTGACGCCCGACGCCGCCGGCCTGGAGGCCACCATCGAGCGCATCAAGGCGGGCCTCGCGGAGGGGCAGCAGTTCGCCGACGTGGTCGCCGGCGCCGGCTTCCCGAGCGAGGCCGCGTTGCGCGCGATGATCGAGGAGTCGGACCTCATCCGCCAGCTGCTCGACCAGGTGCGGGAGGCGGCCGCGAGCGAGGTGACGGACGACCAGGTCGTCGTCCGCTACCTGGCCGAGCGCGCGCGCTTCGCCGAGCCCGAGAAGTACTGCGCCCGCCACATCCTCGTCGCCGACGAGGCCGTCGCCACCGACCTGCTCACGAGGTTGACGGGCGGGGAGGAGTTCGCGGCGCTCGCCGCCGAGTTCGGCACCGACGGCACCAAGAGCCGCGGCGGCGACCTTGGCTGCTTCGGCCTCGGCGCCATGGTGCCCGAGTTCGAGGCCGCCGTGGTGGCAGCCCCGCTCGGCACGAGCGTGGGGCCGGTCGCCACCCAGTTCGGCTACCACGTGGTCCTCGTCTACGACCACCAACCCGCGCGGATCAAGCCGCTCGCCGAGGTGGAGGGCACGGTCAGGGATTACGCCGTGTCGTTGGCGGCCAACGCCGCTATCGACGGCATCGTGAAGGGCGCCGGCGTCATAGTCCACCCGGAGAACCTGCCGACCCCCTGAACCGCGCTCACGGCGCCAACCTCGTCAGGCTCCACGCGGCCCCCTCCAACGAGTAGAGGAAGCGGTCGTGGAGCCGGTCGTCACGGCCCTGCCAGAACTCGACGCGCTCGGGCCGTAGGAGGTAGCCGCCCCAGTGAGGCGGGCACGGCACCGCCCCACCCTCGAAGCGCGCCGCCACCGCCGCGGCGCGCGACTCGAGCTCGGCGCGGTCGGCCAGCGGCCGCGACTGCGGCGAGGTCCAGGCGCCGAGCTGCGAGCCGCGCGGCCTGGAGCCGAAGTAGGCCTCCGACGTCGCGCGCGTCACGCGCTCCACGCTTCCCTCGACTCTGACCTGCCGCTCCAACACCGGCCACCAGAGCGCCACCGCCGCCGCGCCGCTGCCGTCCAGCTCGCGCGCCTTACGGCTCTCGTAGTTCGTGAAGAAGGTCAGGCCCGCTGGCGTCACCTCCTTGAGGAGCACGAAGCGCACGCTCGGCCGGCCGTCGGCCGCCACGCTCGCCAGCGCCATGGCGTTCGGTTCGGGCTCGCCCGCCGCGGCCGCGCGCTCGAGCCAGGTCGTGAGCAGTTCCAGCGGGTCGTCCGCCAGGTCGTCGGGGCCGAGGCTGCCCACCCTGTAGGCCCTGCGCAGGTCGTCGAATCTCATGGCGCCACTCTAGCCGCGCTCGGCCCCCGGTAAGAACCCCGTCAGTCACCTTGGGCTAGCGTGAACGTGCGCGCCGGGGGAACTTGCGTGTTCTTGCGATCCCCTCCCGCTTCCTCCCGCCCCGGCGCGCACCACCCGCTACACGTGCGCCACGCCGCGCCAGGCCTCGGCCGGGGGCGTACCCTCGAGCCATGAGCGAGCGCAACCGCCTGGCCGGCGAACCCAGCCCCTACCTCGCGCAGCACGCCGCCGACCCCGTCGCCTGGTACCCGTGGGGCCCGGAGGCGTTCGCCGCGGCGGCCGAGGCCGACAAGCCCATGCTCCTGTCCATCGGCTACTCGAGTTGCCACTGGTGTCACGTCATGGCGCGCGAGTCGTTCCGCGACCCGGCGGTGGCGGCGCTGCTCAACGCCGAGTTCGTCAGCGTCAAGGTGGACCGCGAGGAGCGGCCCGACGTCGACGCCGTCTACCTGGCTGCCGTCCAGGTCATGACGGGCAGCGGCGGCTGGCCCCTCACCGTGATCGCCACGCCCACGGGGCGGCCGTTCTTCGGCGGCACCTACTTCCCTCCCGAGGACGGGCTCGGGGCGCCCTCGTTCAGGCGCGTCCTCGACGCCATGGTCGTCGCGTGGCGCACCCGCCGCGCCGACGTGGAGGCCGCCGCCGCCGACCTCGCCTCCGCCCTGGTGCGCCTGGGTGCGGCTCCGACCCCGCTCGACGATGCGGTTGCGGCCGACGCCCTCGTCGCGACCGGCACGCGGCGGTTGCGGCAACTGGAGGACGCCGACGAGGGCGGGTTCGGCGGCGCGCCCAAGTTCCCCGCGCACGAAGCGGTCCGGCTGCTGCTGGCCAGCCCGGACGAGGTCGACAGGGCGGTCGCGTTGCGAGCCCTCGACGCCATGGCCAGGGGCGGCGTCCACGACCTCCTCGGCGGGGGGTTCTTCCGCTACGCCGTCGACGCCGCCTGGCGCGTGCCGCACTTCGAGAAGATGCTCTACGACAACGCGGCCCTGCTGCGCGCCTACGCGCGGGCGTACCGCCTGACGGGCGCCGAGCGGCACCGCCTCGCGGCGGAGGGCATCGTGGCCTGGCTGGAGGGTGAGCTGCGCGACCCTGGCGGCGCCTTCTGGTGCGCGCTGGACGCGGAAGCGGGCGGGCGCGAGGGCGGTCACTACCTCTGGACGCGCGCCGAGCTGGCCGCCGCCGTGGCGGGCGAGGTTCCGAACGGGCGGCTCGACCTGGTGGCGAGCGGTCTGGGCGTCCCGCCAGCGGACGCGCTCCCGGCCGCGGCCACCCCCCGCGTCGCCGTGTCAGCCGCCGAACTGGCGCGCCGCGCCGACGTGACGGTGGAGGAAGTGGAGGACCTGCTCGCGCGGGCGCGGCGGGCCATGCTGGCGGCGCGGCGGCGGCGCGAACGGCCCGCCGCGGACGCCAAGGTGTTGACATCGTGGAACGGGCTGCTCGTGGCCGCCCTCGCCGACGCGGCAACCGACCTCGAACGGCCGCGGCTCGTAGCGCTGGCCGGGGAGGTCACCGCGGCGCTGCGCTCGAGCGTGTGGCTGGAGGGACGCCTCTGGCACTCCCACACCGCCGGCGAACGGCGGGTCGAGGGCCTGTTGGAGGATTACGCCTACCTCGGCCTCGGCCTGTTGGCCCTCCACCGCGCCACCCTCGACGGGGCGCACCTGAGCTGGGCCCTCGAACTCGCCGACGTCGTGACCCGGCGCTTCGCCGACGAGGAGGGCGGCGGCTGGTTCAACACGGCGGCGGACGCCGAACCGCTGCTCGTGCGCCCCAAGGGGCTCGTGGACGGCGCCACCCCGAGCGAGTACGTCGCCGCGGCAGAGCTCGTCTGGTGGGCGGCCAGGTGCCGGAGCGACGCCCGCGCCGAGGCGGGAGCCCGTGCCGCCGCCCTGGCAGCCGCCGCCTCCGCTGCGCGCGAGCCGCTCGCCCTGGCGTCGGGCCTCGCCCTCGCTGGGCTCCAGGCGCGCCCCGGGCGCGAGGTCGTCCTCGTCGGCCGGCCGGGCGACCCGGCCCTGGCGGAGCTGGCCCTCGCGGCGCGGCGCCTGGCGGGCCCTTCCGACCTTGTGCTGCTGGTGGACGGCCGCGTGCCCGCCCTGACGCGCCTGCCGCTCCTCGAGGGGCGCCTCGGCGCGCTGGCGGGCGGCGCCGCCACGGCGTACGTGTGCGTGCGGGGCGCCTGTAGGCTGCCCGTCGCGACCGCTGCGGCCCTGGCCGGTCAGCTCGGGCTGCCGGCGGACGCCGCCGGCCCGCCCGTCAGTTGACACCCCGTGAAGCCGTGGACGATGCTGGGTGCCGTTCTCGTCGGGACGTCGCGGCCCCATGGCCTGCTGCCGACCGACGCTTGGAGGCTCCATGTACGTCTTCGTACTTTCACTGCACAACTACCTCCGCTGGGCCGTCATCATCATCGCCCTCGTCGCGCTGGTGATGGCCTGGTCCGCGACCGCCGCCAAGGGTCGCTGGACGCCCCAGCAACTCAACCTCGGCAGGCTCCTGACCGGAGTCTTCGACCTCCAGGTCCTGGTCGGCCTGGTGCTGTACCTCTTCCTGAGCCCCATCACGAGGTCGGCCTTCGCCGACATGGGCGCGGCCATGAAGAACACGCCCGTGCGCTTCTTCGTCGCCGAGCACCTCGTCGGGATGATCGCCGCGGCCGTGCTGTTCCACCTGGGCGCGGCCCGCGCCAAGCGCAAGGATTCGCCGGCCCAGGCCGCCATCTTCTACACCATCGCCCTCGTCGTCGTGCTGGCCTCGATACCGTGGGGGCGTCCGCTGCTCTGAGCGCGCGGGACGGGCGTCGCCGCGAGGTCGGGCGCGTGGCGGCGCCGCTCGTATGATGCCCGCGTGAGCCTCGAGGTCATCACCGGACCGCCCGGCTCGGGCCGCACCACGCGCCTGCTGGCCGAGGCCAGGGCGGCGGTGGCGGCGCAGCGGCTCGTCTGGTGGGTCGGGCTGCCGGCACAGCGCGCCCACGTGCTGAGGCGGCTCACCGAGGGCGGCGTGGCCGCGCTCGGCTTCGAGTTCATGAGCGCGCAGCAGCTCTACTACCGGCTCTTGAGCGTCGCCGGCGACCTCCGCCCCCTCGTCGTCGGCACGGCGCGGCTCGTGCGCGTCGTCGAGGCGCTCCGCGACGTCACTGGCGCGCTGCCGACGCCGGGCGAGGCGCGCCTCTACGCCGCCGCCATCGCGGAGGCCAAGCGCTTCGGGGTCACCCCGCAGGCCTACGCGCGCCTGGCAGACGACCCCGAACGGCGCCGCTTCCGCAAGGTCTATGCCGCCTACCAGCGGGGCATGCGCGGGGCGTGGGACTACGACGACGCCAGGCGGGCGGCGCTCGAGCTCGCCCTCGAGGGTGAGGTGGCTGACCTCCTCGCGCGGCAAGGAGTCGGGCTGCTGGTCGCGGACGGCCTGCGCGAGATCGGACCGCTCGAGTTGCGCTTCTTCACGGCCCTCGCGGGCCCGCTGCGCGTCAGGTTGAGCCTGCCCGAGGCGCCCCCCGGCGTGGTGGCGGACGTGACGCTGCCGCCCCGCCCCGCCCCGAGGGTGGAGCGCTTCGCCGCCGCCAACCCGGTCGAGGAAGGGCGTTGGGTGATGCGCTCCCTCAAGCGCGACCTGCTCGGCCTCGGCATGGGGCCCCTCGACCTCGCGGTGGTGGTGCCCTCGAACCGGGTCAGGGCGTTCACCGTCCTTGCCGAGGAGTACGGCGTGCCGCTGATGGACGAGACGCCCGCCGCCCTCGCCGACGACGGACCCGGGCGCACGCTGCTCGACCTGTTGGAGCTGGCTGAGCTTCCCACGCCGACGCGGCTCCTCGCCGTGCCGGAGCTGGAGGGGCTGGCGCGCCTCGCGCTGGCGGAGGGCGTGGCGGGGGCAGCGGCCGTCGGCGAGCTGGCGGCCCGCCACGGCCTGCTCGAGGCGTGGCTCCGCTGGCGCGACAGGCTGGAGGTGCGGGGAGACCCGGTCGCGTGGGCGCGGGATCTCATGCGCGAGGCGTTGCCGGACGCCCCGGCCGAGGTCGTGCGCCAGGCGCTCGGGAAGGCGCAGGAGGCCGCCAGGCTCGGTAGCGGCGACGGCTTCCGGGCGTGGTGGGCCGCGCTGCTGCAGGACGCTCGCCGGCCCCGCGACCAGACGGCGGGCGTGGCGCTGCTCGACGCCACCCGCGTGTCGGGGCGGCGCTACCGCAAGGCGTACCTGGTTGGGGCCGTCGAGGGGGCGTACGGCGCCGGGGAGCGCGAGGACTACTTCCTCCCCGAGGAGCGCCGGAGCGAACCGGCGGAGGCCTTCGCACGCCTCGGCCTGCCGCGACGCTTCCAGGGTCGCGACCTCGCCGTGGCGGCCGAGCTGCTGGCGCGCGCCGATCACCTCGTGATCACGGCGCCGCGGGGCGACCAGGGGGGACCGTTCGTGCGGGACGAGGCCCTCTTCGGCCGCGAGGAGCCGCCCGACCTACCGCCCGTCCCGGCGGGCTCCCGGCTGGAGCTCGACCCCGTCACCCCGTACGCCCCAGACCTCTCGCGCGTTCCCATGGGGCGCCCGTTCGTGGAGCGGCTGCGGCGCTACCGCGACTGCAGCTTCAGGCTCTGGGGCGAGGGGATGCTGCGCCTGATGGGGGAGCCGGAGTCACCGCCGGCCGACGAGGGCGCGCGGCTGCGCGCCGCCCTGTTGGCCAGGCGCGGCCGGCTCGACGCCGCCGGACTCGAGGCGCTGGCGACCGCGTTCCCGGGCCACGCGGCGTGGCTGCGGGAGCATGCGGCCACCCTGCTCGATCTCACCTTCGCGGTCGAGCTTGGCGGCCGCGAGGGGTTCGCCGCCGCCTTCCTGCACGCGACCGCCAAGGAGGAGCTTGAGGGCGGACGGCTCGCGGTCACCATCTACCGCTTCGTGGCCGGTGACGACGCCTGGGACGCCGCCAGCGCCGAGGCGGCGCTGCGGAGCCGGTGGAACGAGTACTGGGCGGTCGGGGCGCTCCTCGACCAGAAGGCGTTCCGGGTCGCGCGCGTTCACGTCAAGGTGTGGCCGCTCGGTGGCGAGCCGATCGACATCGCCCCCGGCGGCGTGCGGGGGTCGTGGCGACGCGTGACCGAGAAGCGGCGCCTGGTTCGCGAGGCGTTGCCGGAGTTCGCGGCCGGGGTGGTGCGGCCGAACCCGGGGTACATCTGCCGCAGCTGCAAGGTGTTCGACCTGTGCCGCGAGGGCGTCAGGTAGGTGGCGGCGTGAGGGTCCGCATCGCCTCCGCCGGCACGGGCAAGACCACGAGCCTCGTCCTGCGTTACCTCGAGTTGATCGATTCCGGCGTCCCCCTCGGCCGGGTGGCCGGCGTGACCTTCACGCGCGCCGCCGCGGGCGAGCTGAGGCAGCGGGTGGCGGACGGCATCGCCGAGGTCCTGGCGCG